>DAWBYD010000292.1:0-3937 GCA_052278285.1 Collinsella sp.
ACGTTGGCGCCAAAGTAGATGCTCTCGACAGCAGCCGTGTCGGGTCGATAACGCTCAACGACATCCTTAAGGTCATGGGCGATATGCGACAGGCGCACCGCGAGCGGACTTCCGGCACTGGTCTCGATGCAGCCATAGGCACGGCAGCGAACCTCGCCACGCCGCTCCTCGATAATCCCCCAACCCGTATGAGCCAAACCGGGGTCAATGCCCAAGATAACCAAGCCGACCTCCCCTCGCCACAAGCACAGCGCAAGACAAGGCCCCGCGCATCATTCACGAACGTCTGTTCTAGAATAACACAACGCTAGCCCTATAAGTCAGCCGAGATCGAATTGTAGGTTGAGTATACGCAAGCGAGCGCCCGCCAGAGCGAGCAAGGTGCCTTGAAAGAGGAGGGCATTGACCTGGCGGTCATGTCCGACGATTGAAAGGCAGCTTGCCGCTCTGGCGGGCGCGCAGCGACCTAGTTCTGAGAGAAGAACGGAAATTGTCGGGGATCAACCGGCGGATGCGGCATCGGGCCACCCTGGGGCCCACCCTGCGGGCCACCCTGGCCGCCCATCATCTTATCGATGGCGTCCTGAACCTCGCCCTCGAACTTTTTCATTCCCTCGTGTAAACGACGCTGACCGTCCTCAGAGCGCAGCTCCTCCATTTGCTCGGGCGAAATACCCAGTAGCTCGCCCAGCACGCCCATCATCTCGTTTCGCACGCGCTCGCTCGTATCCTCGTCAGCAAAACGGCGCACCTCGGCGCGCGCCAGCGAATCGACCGTCATACGCTCCTTGCCGTTAAGCCCCAGGTCGGACCACGCGAGCATATACGGCCAGGCACGCTCGGCAAACGAACGGGCCGAGACGATCGGCGCCATCGGCAACATGCGGCGGGCAGCCTCACCCTGTCGAACGAGCATCAGCAGCAGCGAGCAGGCCTCAGGCTTGCCAGCGGCCATCGGGATGTCGTCGAAAGCTCGATTGCGGTCCACGTGCGCCTCGAGCGCGCCATCGACCTCACCCGGCTCAAGCCCGCCGAGCAGCTGTGCCGCACGGTCGAGCATATCGACCGGACCGTCGAGCGTCGAGAGCGCCTGCGCCAGCACGCGCTCCATACAATCTTCCACTGCGTTGAGCGTCACGAGCTCTTGGGGCACCACGGCAGACGTGCGGTTGCGCACACGCGCCACAAACTCAAGCGTCGACAGGTACACATCGCCAAGGGGCGCAAAGTCGCCCTGGTAGCCGCCGCAAAGCGCCGGCGCCGCCAGCGCGTACTCGGTTTTGGACAGCGGGCTCAGCGCCATCGCACCCAGCTCGAGCGCCGTATCCTCCAGCATCAGGCCCAGCGTGCGCGAGCGCAGGCGCTCGGCATCGCCCGCCGACACGTCGCGATCGAGCACGCGCGCCGCATCCGGTGCATCGCGCTCGACGGTGCGAATGTGCAGACGCTCGGCGATGGCGCGGACGGCGGCACAGCGGGCAGCCTCGGCTTCTTCCTGCGCCGGCGTAAAGATACGGTTGCGCCCCAGCACCAGGCCAATCACATTGCGCGGGCCCAGAGCGTCGACGGCCAGCGCCGCCAGCAGGGACGACGGCAAGTCACCCTCGAGTGCCACCACAGCACGCGACGCACCGTGGGCTCGGGCGTTGTCGCGCACGGCGAGCACCAGCGCCTGCCACAGCCACTCCTCGGAACGGAACTCGGGCAGTTCGTGATCCTCCAGGGCATCGAGCATCACGCCGCGCTGAATCTCCTGAACCAGCAGGCTCTCCTCAAAGCACGGCGCCTGGGCCACCACGCGACCGCAGTCGTCGAGCACAAACGAACCGCCGGTATACACCGACTCGTCATAGGCACCGACCGGCGCCATGCAGGCAAACCACACGCTGCGCTTGGAGGCGACCTTGCGGTAGGCGCCGCTGCGAACGGCGGCAATGGCAACAGTCTCGCGGTCGGTCATGTCAAACGCGTTGAATTGGAAATACGCAATGAGGTCAACACCGGTCGGCAACATCTCGAGTTCGCGGTCCAAGTCAAAAATTACGGCGATGCGCACGCCGTCCACGTCGAACACCGGCGGCGCCCAACGCGTGTCGTTGTTCTCGCCACGCTGCAAGGCAATGCTCGAACGCGCCGGCACCACATGACCGTCCTTGAGCATCATGTAGTCGAGCAGCGGTTGGCCCTCAAACGAAACCGCCGCGGGCACGATGCAGATCATGTCAAGCTCCTGGATACGCTCGGCGACACCAGTCAAGCCGGCAAGCATGTCGTGCTCAAAGTCGGCAGCGCCCACCAGGCCACCGGGCATGGCGCCCATAAAGAGCGGAGCCGGAACGCACAGCACGCGCGCCCCGCGCTCGTGGGCCAGACGAGCCTGGTCCTCAATGCGGCCGCAAATGCCCTCAATATCACCCAGGCGTATATCGATCTGTGCAAGCGCGAGCTTCATGGCCCAGCCCTTTCCGTCGTAAACCATCGAAATCGTAGTAAAAGCGCCGGCCGCATAATGCAGCCGGCGCTTGCATGTGCATATGCTAGCTATGATACCCCGAGCGGGGGCGCGCTCCTAGAATGTCGCGGACCACAGCCCGTGCAGGTTGCAGTAGGCATAGACGGTACCGGTCTTGGAGCCGCCCGCGAAAAACGTCGCGGGTTTCATGCCGGGCTCAAGGTAATGGACCTCTAAGCGGCCCTCGGCCTCAAGGGCGATCCACTCAATGTAGTGCTCGGGCAGGCTGGGGTGCTCGACCGAGCCAACTCGGGCGCGAATCACGTGACCGTCGCGCTCGGTCTCGACAACAGGCACGTGCTTCTCATGCGCCGCGTCCTCAGTGTTTGCGGTCAGCTCCGTGCAACCGGCAGGGGTCGCAACGTCGTCGCCAAGGGCAGCGATGAGCTTGCCGTCGGGGTCCTTAAAGAATTTCGCCATGATGTTCTCCTTTGCTGATGTGCCAATGTTCTTGATGGTTCTTATGCCCAAAGGCAGACAAACCATCCACGGCATTGCAAATGAACACATAACGAGCGGGGACGATGGGACAGCGCGGGCTATCCGCCCTGGCGGCCTCACCCGAGCGGGTTAACGCCCGTCGCCGCCGAGCAGCGCCAGAACATCCTCGCGCGTGAACAGTGCCGACGAGATGCCGTCGCCGCCGAGTACGCTGTTGACCAGGTCGCGCTTAGACTCCTGCATCCGCATAATGCGTTCCTCGATCGTGTCCTTGGCGATGAGCTTGTACACGGTCACGGTATGTTGCTGGCCAATACGGTGTGCACGGTCAGTTGCTTGGTCCTGCGCCGCCACGTTCCACCACGGGTCGTAGTGGATGACCACGTCGGCAGCCGTCAGGTTAAGGCCCACGCCGCCCGCCTTGAGCGAAATCAAAAAGACCGGAACCTCGCCCTCCTGGAACTGCGCGACCATCTTGGCGCGGCTCTCCTTAGACGAAGCGCCCGTGAGCTTAAAGAAGTCGATGTCCTCCTTGGCCAAGCGCTTACCGATGATATCGAGCATACCCGTAAACTGGCTGAACAACAGGATGCGATGCCCGCCGTCGAGTGCGCCGTGCACGAGCTCCATGCACGTATCGAGTTTGGCGCTCCCCGCCTTGTAATCCTCGTAGTGCAGACGCGGGTCGCAGCAGATCTGGCGCAGCTTGGTGAGCTCGGCGAGCACCTTGAGCTTGTCTTTCTTAAACTCGGATGACTCGCGGTGCTGCACCTGTTGGGCGATGCGGTCCTGGTTGGCCAGGTAGAGCTTGCGCTGCTCGCCGGTAAGCTGCGCCATGACCGTATCCTCGATCTTCTCGGGCAGGTCGGCCACCACGTCTTCCTTGACACGGCGCAGCACAAACGGCGACACGAGCGCTTGCAGGCGGGCGGCACTGTCGCCCTCGGCATGCTCGACCGGGCTTTCGAAGCGCTTGGCAACCGA
>DAWBYD010000293.1:0-2380 GCA_052278285.1 Collinsella sp.
GCCATGGACCTGCTGATCGGCCAGCAGGGCCATGACCAGCGGGCGCAGCAGGTAGCGACCGACGATGTACAGGTTGGACGGAGCCGCCTCGGGAGCGGGCTTCTCGACCAGACCGCCGATGCGCCAGACAGCGCCCGGCTCGGCATCGGCAACGCCCTCGGCGCCCTCGAGCGAACCAACGCGCTCGCCGGCGATAACGCCGTAGCGGCTGACTTCCTCGGGCGAGCAAGCAGCGACGGCGATAACCGAAGCGCCACCGTGCTCCTTGGAAACGGCAAGCATCTTGTCGCAGATATCACGGTTAGGCACAACGTAGTCGCCCAGAAGAACCAGGAAGTTCTCCCCTGCCACGGCGTCGGCAGCAGAGCGGATAGCATGGCCGAGGCCCTTGGGCTCGTACTGATAACGGAAGTCGACCGGCATACCGCCAGCGTGGGCGACGGCATCGGCATAGGCGTTCTTGCCGCGCTCGCGCAGCAGGTTCTCGAGCGAGCGATCGGGCTGGAAGTAGTTCAGTAGCTCGGGCTTACCGGGAGAAGTAACGATGATGGCGTCGTCGACTTCCTCGGGATCGAGCGCCTCCTCGACGACGTACTGAATGACGGGCTTGTCGAGCACCGGCAGCATCTCTTTGGGCGTACACTTGGTGCCAGGCAGAAAACGCGTGCCAAGACCGGCGGCGGGGATGATTGCCTTCATGTTATTCAAAGATCCTTTCGCAGGCGCAAAAGCGCCCCATGCGTGCGGCGCACAGCCGCAGACCAAATTGCGATACCCAAGCATCTTACCGCTGGAACTATATGTCGCTACAAGGCAGAGACAATTCTTCAGCAGGTCAACGCAAATTATTGCTCGAATGGTGCAATTTTATTGCCCAACGGCAGGGCGCCCGATACGACGCAAATCACAGAACATGGCAGTTTGAGCTACCGATGTCGAGGGACCGAAAAACAAAAAAGACGGGGCTCGCAATGCGAACCCCGTCTGCAAAGAAATCTGGCGAGAAAGCCTGATTACTTGAGGGTGACAGCAGCGCCAGCAGCCTCGAGCTTCTCCTTGGCAGCCTCGGCGTCCTCCTTCTTGGCACCCTCGAGAACAGCCTTGGGAGCGCCCTCGACGACCTCCTTGGCCTCCTTCAGGCCAAGGTTGGTGAGCTCACGGACGGCCTTGATGACCTGGATCTTGTTGTCGCCGAAGCCCTCAAGCACGACGTCAAACTCGGTCTTCTCCTCGGCCTCAGCAGCGCCAGCAGCGGGAGCGGCGACAACAGCGGCAGGAGCAGCGGCGGAAACGCCGAAGGTGTCCTCGATAGCCTTAACGAGCTCGGAAGCCTCGAGAAGGGTCATTTCCTTAAGAGCATCGATGATCTCATCGGTGGTAAGCTTAGCCATTTCTAAGTCCTTTCGGTTTCCGTGTCTGTGCACGGAGATCAGTTAAAACACGGCGCGAATGCGCCAGGGGTGCGGCGTTGCCGCCGCGGGTGAAAACAGCGACTAGGCTGCCTTCTGCTCGGAGACCTGCTGGATCGAACGAGCGAGACCAGAGGAAACGCCGTTGACGCAGACAGCGATGTCGCGAGCGAAACCGGAGATGAGACCGGCGATCTGGCCGAGAAGCTGATCCTTGGTGGGAAGCTCGGCGATAGCCTTAACATCATCAGCGGAAACGGCCTTGCCGTCGGAGATACCGCCCTTGATCTCAAGGACGCCCTTGGACTTAGCGGAGAAGTCCTTAAGGGCCTTAGCGGCCTCGACCGGCTCGGACTCGTAGAACACATAAGCGACGGGGCCGGCGAGAATCTCGTCGAGCTCGGGCTGCTCCTGGTTCTTGAGGGCGATCTTGACCAGGTTGTTCTTGTAGACCTTCATCTCGGCGCCGCACTCGCGAAGCTGATGACGCAGCTCCTGAGCCTGCTTAACCGTCAGACCGTTGTAGTTGACGACGAACAGACCGGCGTTCTCGGCGATACGGGACTCGATCTCTGCAACCTTGTCGATTTTGTACTGCTGGGGCATGAATTACACCTCCTCGAATTCTTTCCGGGCACGGTCCGCCACAAGGACGTGACGGGGGCATGTCCAAAAAGAAAGCCCCCGCGCTGCATGAGCGACGGGGGCGAGAAGACATATCTACTCGACCACCTCGGCTGGCGGGATATCCCATTAAGCTCGCGGGCGATGCCCGTTTGCACCGGCTGTCTCTGGCAGCGGATTCGTGCGTGAACCGAAAGTATTATGGCGGGGACCCCGGCGTCGGTCAACGGAAAACCGGGCTGCACACAATTCCACCATCCGGCACGCGCCGCCGAAGGCCAGGCGCAAGGTTTTCGCTCGGTCAAGTCCTGGGCTCGCACGAAGGCCACATTAAGTGGCCTTCGGCT
>DAWBYD010000294.1:0-17591 GCA_052278285.1 Collinsella sp.
CTCCCTCCTCCCCCCCCGCGACCGCGACCCTCATGGCCAGCCGCACGTCGACACCCGCGATCACGCTCATCCGGTCCCACGCGAAGCCGGAGAAGCGCTGGTTCACGCTGCCGCCGAGCGCGTCGGTGAGGACGACGACCTCGTCAGTGCCCGAAAGAGCCGCCTCGACCGCCGCGTCGAGCCCCTCGCCGTTGTCGTTCACGTAGGCGCACACGGCGTTGACGGCGTCGCTCTTACCCGTAAGGAACTCGAGGGTGTCCTTGAAGCCCTGGGCGAGAAGGGAATGGCTCGCCACAACTATCTTTCTCATTGATTCACCAATCTCTTGGGTCGAAGCTAAGCGAGGATGCCAGCGGCGGAGGCGACCATCGCGAGGACGATCACCACGAGGATGAGGACCGTCATGCTCGCGTTCTTCTTGGTAAGAAGGTAATACGCGCTTCCCGTGATGGCGGCGGGGATCATGGCAGGCAGGATCTTGTCGAGCAGCGGCTGAATCTCCATCGAGACGTCGCCGAAGCTGAAGCTAATCGGGCAGGTGACGCCGATGACCGAGGCGATGAGGCAGCCGACCACGGTGAGGCCGAGCACGGAGGCGGCGGCAGTGAGGTTGGGAAGCTTCTCGCTGAAGTCGGTGACGAGCTTCACGCCCTGCTTGTAGCCGAACTCGAGGGCGTGCATGCGGACCCAGAAGATGGCCAGGATGAGCGCGAACCAGATGCCGGCTCCCACGGGGTTGCCCTCGATGGCCATGTAGGCGGCGATGGAGCCCATGATGGTCGGGATCATGGTCATGAGCAGGGAGTCGCCGACGCCGGCGAGCGGTCCCATGGTGCCGATCTTCAGGTCTTGGACGGCGTCCGCCGCCGCTAGGCCGTCGCGTTCCTCCATGGCCACGCAGGCGCCAAGGATGATGGCGGCGAGCCAAGGCTGGGTATTGTAGTAGCGGAAGTGGTTGTTGAGCGCTTGCTTATAGTCCTCGTCGTTCGTGTAGATCTTCCTCAGGACCGGCGAGAGGGCGTAGGCGACTGAGGCGCCCTGCTGGGTCTGGTAGTTGAAGGTGCACACGCTCATGAGCCAGCGCCAGTTCGCGTTGCGCAGATCCTTCTTGGTGACCTTGTAGCCGGAGGGCTTGCCCTCGGCGACGGCGGTGATGTTCTCGTTTTCCATGGTTACTCATCCTCTCCGATGAAGGCGTCTGCGGAAGCGTGGGCGGCGAGCTCGGTGTCCCTCTCGGCACGCTGGTAGAACGCGATCGCGAGGGCAACGCCGACGATGGCGGCGCCGATGATGGGCACGTTCAGGAAGGCCGAGAGGAAGAAGCCGACGAGCAGGTACTGGAAGTACTTGCCGGTGGGCATGTAGCGGAGCAGCATGGCGATACCGATGGCCGGGAGCATCTTGCCGGCGAGGGTGAGGCCGGAGAGGAACCACTGAGGCATAACCTCGAGGAGCCAGTTGACGGCGGGCTGGCCGAGGGTCACGGAGACAAAGACGGGCAGGGCGGCACACAGGCCGAAGAGCGCGGGGCAGACCCACAGGATGGCGTTCATCTGCTTGAACCTGCCCTCGTCGCAGAACTTCTGGGACTTCTCGACGACGAAGCCGTTGAGGATCTTGACGATGACGTCGAGCTGGATGCCGAGCATGCCGACCGGCAGGCCGATGGCGAGGCCCGTGTCGGAGCCCAGGGTCACGCCGTAGGCGGTGGCGATGATGGCCATCGTGCCGTAGTCGGGAATCGACGAGCCGCCGAAGCCCGCGACGCCGAGCTGCATGAGCTGGATGGTGCCGCCGATGACGAGGCCGGTCTGCCAGTCGCCCATGACGACGCCGGTGATAAGGCCCCAGAAGACGGCATAGTTGACGAAGATCATCGGGATGCCGTAGTAGTCCACGTGCTTGATGAAGGCCAGCAGGGTCAAAAGGACGACCTGCAGGATAGTGAAGTTGACCATGATCCCTCCTTAGATGAGGTCGGCGACGGAGACGGGCTTGTCGGCGGGCACGAACTGTGCCGTCACCTTGACGCCGCGGGCGATGAGCGCCTTGTAGCTCTGGACGTTCTCGGCGGAGGCATAGGCGCGCTGGGTGAGCTGGACGCCGCCCTCCTTGACGAGCGAGCCGCCGACGATCAGCGACGGGAGCTCGATGCCCGACTCGACCAGGTGAAGGATCGTCTCGGGCTCCTTGGCGATGACAAAGACCTTCTCGCGGTCGTACTTGCCCGCCGCGAAGTTCTTGAGCGCGGTCTCCTCGGAGATGATCGAGACGGCCATGCCCGCGGGGCGCGCCATCCTCATAGTGGACTTCAGGACCTCGTCGCCGGCGACCTTGTCGTCGATGACCATGATTCGGGTCGCGCCCGACACCGGGGCCCACTGCGTCACGATGATGCCGTGAAGCAGGCGATTGTCGATTCGTGCCATAACAACACTCATGTTTGCTCCTATCAAATGAAGTTTTACGTTCGGTACTGCCTCGGCGCTATCCGGATTCGCGCCGGGCAAGGGGTTATCGGATTATTGAGGACGCGCAGTCAGCTTGCGGCGGCGCGGGGAAGGTCACTCGTCGAGCAGGAGGTCCGAGGAGCCGAGGCGCTCTTCTCGCGCCGGGGCGGCGCTGACGCTTATGTAGTCGAAGACATATGCGATCTCGCTTACGGGAACCTCTACGCGATAGCGCGTCGAGATGCTCGAGAAGCTCTGCCTGAAGGACTCGATGAAATCGGCACGCTCCTCCTCGAAGCGGTCCTGGCCAACGTAGGTCTCAATGGGGTTTCTGGTAACAAGGCGCTCGACGAGACAGCAGAGGTGGACGTAGAGCCCAATGATGGCGTTGCTGCCGATCTTCTCGCCTGTCCTGCGCTGAAGCTCGTGCACGGCGCTCTCGATCTCGTGGAATAGCCGCTCCGGGTCGAGGATGGTGATGGAGCGGATGACGTTCTGCAGCGTCATGTTCGAGAGCAGCTTCTCGTGGAAAGAAGAGAGCTCGGAAGCGTCAAGCCACCTGCCGAACACGGCATCAACCTTAGAGGCGGACGCCGTCGACATGATGTCCTCGAGGGCGACGAAGGGGATGGAGGCGACCCCGGGGTCTCCCGTGCCGATGACGGCGCAGACGCGGTGCTCGGAGAAAACGGCGTCGTTCGACCCGTTCGCGACAAGCTGCTTGAAGGGCCTCGTGAGCAGGCGCGCGCCTATGGTGCGCGGGAGGCTCTGCGAGACGAGCTGGCGTATCCTCTCCGCGGCGTCGACCCCGGACTCGGAGCAGAAGACGATGGCGTCCTCACGGTTGATGCGCTCGATCACCTTGCAGTGCGTCACGCACGCGGCGGTCGCATCGCCAAGAACCTCGGCGATGGACTTGCCGCCGAGCAGCCCGACCCCGATCTCGAGCGCAAGACCGGTAGAGACGTTGTTCACCACGCCGATAGTGGAGTCGGTAACGTTCTCGAGGGCCTTATAGGCCTCCTCCAAGGAGCCCATGTCGACGAGGAACACGACCCCGGTGCAGTAGGAATGGCGGTCGACGAGGCGCTGGAGCGGACCGACGATGTCCTTCAGCTGCTGGTCGTAGGGCATGTCGACCGCCTCGTACACATGCATGCCGAGCATACGGTTCGCCGCGTCGGCGATGCTCGTCGCCGTTGAGTAGCCGTGGGACAAGATGACGCAGAGCGTTCGAAGGGCCTTCGCGTCGCGAGACTCCGATGCGACGCACAGCGTCAGAAGCGTCTTTGTGAAGTGATCGAGCGAGATTCCCAGCGCCCCTTCCACGTCTGCGGCGACCTGATCGGAGACGCTCGAGGCAAACGGCAATTCGGAGGTCACGGCACCGAGGAGATGGGAGATTTGCTCCGCACAGGCAGACTTTCGCTTAGCCAGGCCGATGCCCGGCCACAACTGCAGGCAAATCTCCTGGGCCAGCAGAAAAGCGACCTTCCTCGAAAGCTCGATGCCATAAGAAGAGCCTGCGTCGGAAAGGACCGCGCCCACGATGCGCTCGAAGGCGCGCGACCTCGAGGAGGTAACGCCGCGGCCGAAGATCAAGTGATCCTCAACGCCGCGCACAGCGGAGACAGCTTGCGAGACGAGCTCGGAGACAGAGAGCTCCCCGGCGCAGAATCGCTCATCGAGAGAGCACAGGGCATCGAGCGCCTGCTCGACCGGCCCTGTGCTCTCGGCGGCATCCAGGGACGCGTCGATCAGAACGCCATCGTCGGGCTGTTGATCAATCTGCGCGGAGGAGAGGAGCCCGCTGGGAAGAAGATACGGGCGAACGACGACGTAGTCGCCCTCGCGATTGAGGAACGCTTTGGCGCAGCAGTTCGTCACGCAGGCGCGCAAGCCGGCGATGTTATCGGAAAAGTCCGCGTTCACGAGGCAACGGTATGCGCCGCGGCTAATCTTCACATCAGAACCGATTCGGCACCCCTCGCTGCGCAGGAAGCTCAAGATGAGATCCTCGCGCTCCTCGGGGGTCCGCTCCTTGAGTGAGGGGACGCGGGCACAGATGGGCATTTTGCTGTAGGCCGAGGAAACCTTCAGGTCATCGGCGGAAAGCGTCGTCGAAAGAACGAGGCGAGCGCGCGGCGCATCCTGGGAGGCATCGAGCCCGAGGGCCGTCGCAAGGCAGTGCTCCATCGCAGAGGGAGAGAGTGCCTCGATGCCGTTGACAAAAACCACACCCCCGCGCGATTTCGCGATCGACTCGTCAAGAAGCACGTTGAACGAGGCGGCGTCCGGGACCCCGGCGCAGTCGATGCGCACATAGGAGGAGTCGCGGGACAGCAAGCCCTGGTTCTTGCCGTACTCGTACACAAGGCGAGAAAGGAAAGACTTACCGACACCCACGCCGCCGCTCAAGAGGATGGGGAGGCCAAACGGAGGGTACTGAACCGCAGCCTTGCACTGCTCGACAACGGAGCTGAGGCTCAGGTCGAAGCCCACGGCACGCGCGAAGTCGCGGTGATCGGCGATTCCCGTCGCCTGGATGAGGTCAGCGAGCGAGGCGTACTCGCTTGCAGAGAGCTTTACCTGAAAACGCTTCTGGAACGCGCGGCGATGAAAATAACGGACAGGCCTGCCCGCCACCTTAACCACAAGGCCGGCGCGAACAAGGTCGTTGAGGTACTGGCTCGCCAGGCTCCTGGAGATGATGAGCGTCTCGGCGATGTCGGAGGTGGACAGACGGGCAAGGTCGTCGAGCGAGACGGCAGAGGTGAGGGCCTCGAGATGCTCGAGAATCCTGTCCCTCATGTCGACGGGCTTCTTTGCCAAGCTGTCCTGTGCGGTCTTGTCCATGACTTCTTACCTCCTCGTACAAGGAGTATAAGGGGAGAACAGAGAACGGAAGGGGGCGCGTGGGGGAATCAACGGCTCCGAGGAAAAGTCCACCACTTGAGGGGCAGAAAACAACGGCCATTGAACATTCAGGGCCGACGCTCAACACTTCGGCTCGACACTTCGCTTTGGAAAGGGCCCTGCGCGCCGGGGTCCCAGCATAAAGAAGGGCCCCGGCGCGCAGGGCTTGTCGCTGATGGCGCGCACGACGACGAGGGGCACGCCGTTGAGATAGGCGGCCTGCGCGATGGTGCAGCCCTCCATCTCGCAGCACAGGTCGCCGAAGGTCGCGAGGATGCGCTCCTTCTGTTCCGCGGGCGAAACGACTCGGTGGGCAAGGTCCTCTCAAAAGGGGTCGTCCGACGCCGCAAGACCTCGATGACCGACTACCGCCTCGAGCAAGTGGCGGATTACCTCTGCACCATCGAACTTGCCTTGGTCAAGTACGAGGCCAAGGAGAACGGTGAGACGTATAACAAGTTCTTCGGAGGTATAGGCTCTTTCAAGAGGAACTGGCTCAAGCAAGCCCGGAACAAGCGGATATAGGAGGTTCCGCGGCTCTGCAGGGAGCCGCCACCCCCTCCTTCGGCGGGAAGGCGGGGCGCCGACGCGGAACTCCCGACGACGTGCTTCGAGCAGCGGAAGCTGAAGCGCAAGCAGAAGCAGCGCGGGCAATGATCGGTGCCGACATGGGCCCAGACGTGAACAGCGCTACGTCCCCTGTTCACGGGGCACGAAACCATAAAGGTTGTCCAGCGGTTGCCAAACGAAAAGCCCCCGACCTGTTTGTGCAGGTCAGGGGCTCGGAAACGCTAGATATCAACTACTCCCACTCGATGGTCGCGGGCGGCTTGGACGTGATGTCGTAGCACACGCGGTTGGCGCCGGGAACCTCGGCAACGATGCGGCCGGAGATGCGGGCCAGCACGTCGTAGGGCAGCTTGGCCCAGTCGGCGGTCATGGCATCGCTGGACTCGACGGCGCGCAGGATGATCGGGCGCTGGTAGGTGCGCTCGTCACCCATGACACCAACGGACTTGATGTCGGGCAGGACCGCGAAATACTGCCAGCAGCTATGCTCGGAGTTGCGCTCGCCGGTCTGCTCAAACAGACGCTGGTTGTAGGCATCGAGCTCCTCGCGCACGATAGCGTCGGCGTTCTTGAGGATCTCGAGCTTCTCCCTGTCGACCGCACCGATGATGCGGATGGCAAGACCCGGGCCCGGGAAAGGCTGGCGGAACACGATGTGACCCGGCAGACCCAGTGCCAGACCAAGCGCGCGGACCTCGTCCTTAAAGAAGTGATCGAGCGGCTCAATGAGGTCGAAGTGCACGCCCTCGGGGAACGGGATCAGGTTGTGATGGCTCTTGATGGTGGCCGTCTTGCCGCCCGTCTTGCGAGCGCCAGACTCGATGATGTCGGGGTAGATGGTGCCCTGAGCCAGGTACTTGACCGGCTTGCCATCGGTCTCGAGCTGCTGCGCCACGGCGAAGAACTCTTTCCAGAACTGCGTACCGATGATGCGGCGCTTCTCCTCGGGCTCGGTCACGCCGGCCAGAAGCTCGGCATAACGGTCCTCGGCGTGGACGTGGATAAAGTCGACGTCAAACTGCTTGGTGAAGACCTCCTCCACCTGCTCGGGCTCGCCCTTGCGCAGCAGACCGTGGTTGATGAACACGCAGGTCATCTGCTTGCCTACGGCGCGGGCGCCCAGCGCAGCCACGACGGAGGAGTCGACGCCGCCGGACAGGGCCAGAATCACGCGGTCGTTGCCGACCTTCTCGCGGAACTCGGCCGTCATGGTCTCGACCAGGTTGTCCATGCTCCAGTTGGGCTCCAGGCCGCAGATCTCAAACAGGAAGTTGCTCAGCAGCTGCTGACCGTACTCGGAATGCTTGACCTCGGGGGGGAACTGCGTGGTGAAGATCTTGCGCTCGACGCACTCCATGGCAGCAACCGGGCACACGTCGGTGCTGGCGGTAACGGTAAAGCCCTCGGGCACCTCGGAAACGGCGTCGCGATGGCTCATCCACACGGTCTGCTCCATGGGCGTGGAGTTAAAGAGCTTGGCGCCTGCCGTGCGCGTGATGGTAGCGCGGCCGTACTCGCCCACCTCGGAGTGGCCGACCTTGCCGCCGAGCGTCACGGCCGTGATCTGATGGCCGTAGCAAAAGCCCAGGACGGGAAGGCCCAGGTCAAAGATGGCAGGATCGATGGACGGAGCGTCCTCGGCGTACACGGAGGCCGGGCCGCCGGAAAGGATGAGCGCAGAGGCGTTCATCTCGCGAATCTCGTCGGCCGAGATGTCGCAGGGGACGATCTCGGAATACACGTTGAGGTCGCGGACGCGACGGGCAATGAGCTGACCGTACTGCGCACCAAAGTCGAGTACGAGGACCTTTGCGGAAGCCTTTTGATCCATGGTTCCCCCTCTTGTTGGCGGGGAGCCGGTGCCCACCCGCGTGAATGAACGAAAATAACCTCCATAGTGTACACGTTATATGGGGTTTCTTGCCCCTCGCAGCCATCAGCGCACGGCAAACGCACGACCTGGGCCCCTATTTGACGGCAATTGAAGTGTTACCAAACGTTACGGATGATGTAATACGTTTGAACATTGGACGCCCTGTGCCACAATACTGCCGAACGACTCCGCCTCTGTGGCGGCAAATACGATAGGAATACCAGCATGAAGCGCATCCTTCTCATCGCCACGGGCGGCACCCTCGCATCGACCGAGGACGGCAACGGCCTCTCCCCCGCCCTGACCGGTGAGGAGCTCGCCCAGAGCGTCCCCGAGATCTCGGGCCTCTGCGAGCTCGACGTCATGCAGCCCATGAACATCGACAGCACAAATATGCGCCCCAGCGACTGGATGCGTATCCGCGACGTCGTCGTCGAGGGTTATGCCGACCACGACGGCTTCGTGATTCTGCACGGCACCGACACCATGAGCTATACCGCGGCAGCGCTTTCCTACCTGATTCAGGACAGCCCCAAGCCCATCGTACTCACCGGCTCGCAAAAGCCCATGGGCAATCCCTTTACCGATGCCAAGCTCAACCTGTACCAGAGCCTGCTCTATGCGCTCGACGAACACTCGCACGACGTCTCAATCGTGTTTGGCGGCGTAGCCATTGCCGGCACGCGCGCCCGCAAACAGCGCACCATGAGCTTTAACGCGTTCATTAGCGTCAACTATCCGCCCATCGCCTATATCCGCAACGACCGCATCGTGCGCAACGGGCTTCACGGCACGCATCAGGGCGAAAACCCGGTGCGTTTCTACGACAGCATCGACCCGCGCGTGTTTGTCCTTAAGCTCACGCCCGGCGTAAATCCGGGCATCCTCGACGCCCTTGCCGATAGCTACGACGCCGTGATTTTGGAGACCTTTGGCATTGGCGGTATCCCCGAGTTTGGTGAGTCGGGCGAGTCGTTCCAAGAGGCAATTTTCCGTTGGGTCGATTCGGGCCGCACCGTCGTTATGACCACGCAGGTCCCCGAGGAGGGCCTCGACCTGGGTGTTTATGAGGTCGGCCGAGCTTACGCCGATCATCCGGGTATTTTGCGCGGCGACGACATGACCACCGAGACGCTCGTGGCCAAAACCATGTGGGCGCTCGGCCAGTCACGTGATGCGGCAGAGATTCAGCGCCTGTTCTACAGCCAAGTCACCCACGACCGCATCCCGATGGCGTAATCCCTAAGGCAGTTCCACTTATCGCAGCCTCAAACGACAGGTGGTCCCCCTCGGGCCGTGCAAAAATCGGAGTATTCTGCAATTTCTCCGCCGGAGGCATAGAATCGACCGATTATTAGACGAACTTTTAGACAAAAGAGGCGTCTGGTAAATATTTATTCCACATTTTTATTTAGCGTGTGGATTAACTACTGTCAAAAAAGCAAAGCCAGCCGCCCGAGCTACCATCTACGGCTGAACAGGTGCTGAATACTCGCGATTTTGCACATCGCAACCAGGGGGACCCGCCCAAAGAGCGTCAATTAGCAGCGGGGAACGCCCTATTCGATACCCTCGAGAAGCTCTGACACCGTCATGCCGAGTGCGGGCGCGATCTTAAATAGAACCTTGAGCGTGAAATTTGCCGTCCCATCTTCGATTCGGTCGAGGTAGGGTCGACTGATTCCTGTCGCCACACAAAAATCAACCTTGGAGATACCAAGGTCCCTGCGTGTCTCTTCGACCCGCCTGCCAAGAATCTGTTTCGCACGTTCGTCCATGCAGCCGAGTTTGAAATGGAGCCGAACATAAACGTAAACTATAGTTTACGTTTTGCCGAATACACAGGAGTTTTCTATGTCGGGTTCTTCGGTCCGCATGTACCGAGCCACGCTTCGCGCAAACAGCGCGCCGCCCAAGCTCGTCGTCGTTGAAGCAGAATGCCTTTCGCCCGATGAGCGCACAGCATTTGCATTGCTATCAAGTCGCGTCGCCGCCGTTCTGGTCCCTTGCCCGGCGCAAGGTGAACTTGCCATCCAATGCCAAGCGCACAGCTGCTCGCTCAAGCAGGCTGCCGTAATCGCAACCAGCCAACGAGGTCTGCCCCTTCTCCTGGAAGCCGGTATCGCACTTGCCCTTCGCGGCGCCGGATACGAAAACGAGGCCGCCGCCGACATGGTCTTTAAACCACGATCGAGCGGCGGCCTCGCAGCAGCCATTGAATATGTGTGCAGGCTCGTTGCCTAAAAGGACAAGCTAGAAACCAAAGCCAAAGCCCGTTCCAGTAATCGCCGAATACATAAAGTAGACGTTGATTACATTGAGGAACACGCCCGTGATGCAGCCGTTGCGCAGGTAGCGCTCGCACGCAAGACGTGCCATCACAGCGGAGTCCTCGTTGTTCTTTGCCTGGCGTCCCGCCGTAAAGTACGTCGCCACGCTCAGCAGCAGGTTGAGCACCGGCAGTGCCAGCAGCTCGTAGCTCTTACCCCAGCGCGTCACCTCGCCGGCTGCGTTAAACTTCGTTGCCACCTCGGGGCCAATGTTGGGGATCACAAACGCTGCAACCACCAGCGGAATCACCGCAAGTACGAGCAGCGCAATACCCATGTAGCCAGCTTTTTTGCCATATTTAAACATATGCGTCGTCCTTACACGTTAAAGCGGAAGTGCACGACGTCGCCATCGGCCATGACATAGTCCTTGCCCTCAATACGCAGCTTGCCGGCGGCCTTGGCGCCCTGCTCGCCGCCGAGCTCGATGTAGTCGTCATAGCCAATAACCTCGGCCTTAATAAAGCCGCGCTCAAAGTCGGTGTGGATGACGCCGGCGGCCTGCGGGGCGGTCGCGCCCTGACGAACCGTCCAGGCCTTGACCTCCATCTCGCCAGCCGTAAAGAACGACTGCAGGCCGAGCAGCTTGTAGGCTGCTTGCGCGAGCACGTCCAGGCCGGGCTGCTCCAAGCCCAGGCTCTCCAGGTAGTCGGCGGCGTCCTCGGGATCGAGCTCGGAAAGCTCGGCCTCGATCTTGGCGCAGATGGGTAGCGGCTTGACACCGTCGATGGGCGCCAGGTCCTCGTTGAGCATGTCCTCGTCTACGTTGGCCACATACAGGATGGGCTTCATAGTAAGCAGGAACAAGCCCTTGGCAGCAGCGCGCTCCTCGTCGGTCATCTCCATGGATGCGGCGCGCTTGCCCTCGTTGAGCCAGGCGAGCAGGCGCTTGGCCACCTCGAACTTGGGCATGAGCTCCTTGTCGCGCTTGGCCTCCTTCTCGAGCTTGGGCAGTTGTTTCTCGAGCGTGCCCATGTCGGCCAGGATAAGCTCGGTCATGATGGTATCGGCATCGCCGGCGGGATCGACGAACTCGCCCGTGCGGCCCACCTCACGCATGACGTTGGGGTCCTTAAAGTAGCGCACGACCTCGCAGATAGCGTCGGTCTCTCGAATGTTGGCCAAGAACTGGTTGCCCAGGCCCTCGCCCTCGTTGGCACCCTTCACCAGGCCAGCGATATCGACGAACTCGACCGTAGCCGGCACAATGCGGCCGGGGTTGACGATGTCGGCGAGCTTTTGCAGGCGGCTATCGGGCACATCGACGATGCCCACATTGGGGTCGATCGTGGCAAACGGGTAGTTGGCGGCAAGGCCGGTCTTTTTGGTAAGCGCGGTGAACAGCGTCGACTTGCCCACGTTGGGCAGGCCCACGATACCGATGGAAAGTGACACGACAGCTCCTTTTGGTACAGGTACTTCAAACCGTATAAGTATAGCGCCGCCGCAGCATCCGGGCGAATCCGGACACCACGGCGGCACGAATGAAGCAGAGATAGAGCTCGCTGACTAGTCCGCGAGCTTTTCCACCTGGTCGAGCATCTTGTCAAGCTTGGCCTTTGCCTCGGCCTTGACCTTCTGGGCTTCTTCGTGAGCCTTCGCCTTCTGGGCGGCCTTTTCCTCGGCTTCGGGATCGACGACAACCAGATTGGACGCGTCATGCTCAACCAACTTGAGCGCATGCTCGGGGCACACCTTGACGCAGGCACCGCAGCCCAAACAATACGTGGACTCCAACGCAAAGCGGCCGCTTCCCACCAAATCGCAGGCGAACGTGGGGCATACATTGACACACTCGCCACACGACGTGCACTTGTCAAAATCGCACTCAGGCGTGCTCACCTGCATGTTCTGGGCAAGCTCGGGATGGTTCTGCAGTGTTGAGAGCACCAGCTGCCGCCCGTGCGTGAGCGTACGGCGACGCTTGGTCGTCGTGGTGCCGCACATGGTGTTGAGCGTACGTTCCAACTGGGTAATCTGATGGCGGTGGGCTTTGAGCTTCTGCGTCACCGAGGCCAGCGCCGCCGTTGCGGGGTTGAGCTTGGTCACGGTAAGGCCCGTGGTGCGGGCGATCTTTTCCATGTACTCCTTGCGCTCGTACTCGCGGCGTTTATGGCACTTGAGGCTCTTGGGATCGACCTCCAGACCCATACCCGTGCCCGCCCACTCCTCGGCGGTAGCAATAGCCTCGCCCAGGATGTCCTCACCGCCGGTGTTGCGGCACTTATCGCACACGCCCAGCGGCAGGTACACGCTCACATTGGGATAATCGGCCAGCACCGAGAACCAGGTCTCGGCCGTAATATCGCCCACACAGGCGACAACAACCTCGTTCTCGCGCGGCATGCGCTTAAGGGCACGTGTGCAGGTAACGTAGGCGGTCTCGTGGCTCGTAGCCGCCGAGACAATGTCGTCGTAGACGTTTTTGGGTGCAAGGCGCGGGGAGATGATCGCCTCCGTCGGGCAAGCAGCGGCGCACAGACCGCACTTACGGCAACTGTCGAGAATCTCGATAGCATCTTCCTCGATCTCAATGGCGTTCACCGGGCACACGTCCATGCACGCGGTGCAGCCGCTCTTCTCGTTCTTGCAAGCCAAGCACGGTATGGTGTTACCGCGCGGACGCTCCTTGTAGTCAGCAGGATTCCACTGCGGAGCCGACGGATCGAGCGCGTCGGTCACACCGCCAAGCGGGTCTTTAAAAAAATCCAAGCCCTTGCTGATTTCGATGATGTCATCAAACAGATCGTGTTCCTGCGCCATGCGCGGCCCCTCCCTGAGCAGTGCAAACAAGCAAGAGATAATGATACGCTATCGGCCCACGTCTCGGGCAAATTACATGCGGCGCATCTTTGCGGCAAATAGACTATGGCCTATCGCCGCCTCGATTGCACGAGGTCAATCAAGTGCCAAGCTATGCCTCGCGCATGAGCTCGACGAGCTTTTGTTTGGTCACCTTGACCTGCTCGTTGGCCATATTACGTTCGTTTCTAAAGGCCGCATCCGCAACGCTCATCAGGTCGGCATCGGAAATCTCGTCAAGGCCCAGCTCCTCGAGCGGCGTCGGCAGACCGACGCGCTGGCAAAACTCGAGTACCTGATTAAGCTCGGGCGCACGCTCCAGACGAAGCTGGACCACCAGGCCAAATGCCACGGCCTCACCATGCATGGCCTTGCACTCGGGCAAAATCGTCAGGCCGTTGGCGATCGCATGCGCCAGCGCCAACCCGCCACTCTCAAAGCCAACGCCCGAAAGCAGAATATTGCACTCGATCAGACGCTCAACCGCCGGCGATATACGGCCCTTTTTGAGATCGCGTTTGGCAGCGACACCGCACTCCATGAGCGTGTCGTAACAGGCACGAGCCGCAACCAGGGCCAAGTGCCCCGGCGCACCACCGTGCTCGTTAGTGCCGTGCGCTGCGACACACGAACGCGCCTCGAAGTACGTTGCCAGTGCATCGCCCATACCAGCGACCGTCATACGCAGTGGAGCCGCCGCGACCACGTTGGTATCGACCACGACCAGGTCTGGATTCTTCTCGAGCATCAGGTAGCGGTCGAACGACCCATCCTCGTGATACAGCACCGAAATCGCGCTGCACGGACCGTCCATCGAAGCCGCCGTGGGACATACGCATAACGGCAACTCGGCATAAAACGCTACTGCCTTGGCGATATCGAGCATCTTGCCACCGCCAATACCCACCACCATGTCGCAATACTCAGCCTGGGCTTCCTGAGCCATATCGACAACGGCCTCTTCCGTACACGGACCGTCATAGATCTTAAAGAACGGCTCGCTTAGGTCTTCGTCCAGAAATCCATCGACGATCTGCCTGCACAGCCGATCCTCGGTGCCCTGGTCAAACAAGACATAGGCAGCACAACCCAACCATGACAAATACCTGCCCTGACGCGAAAGTTCGCCCGGCCCCTGAACATACCGGCCAGGACCGCCATAAACCATGGGAAGCGCCATACAAGAATCCGCCCTTTCATCAACAACAATTGGTGCAAAGTAATCTGACCCCTTTGCACCATAGCAAAAAGGGGCAAAGCCGTCTGTCGGCTTTGCCCCTTCCTTACCTTAGTTTACTCATCCATAAGGTAGTAGTGGCCCAGTGCGTCGGCACCCAGGATGGCGTTGGCGACCATCTCGGGCGTCACCTCAAACGGCATGTTGCACATGGTGTCATCGGGCGCGCACGCGGCCTCGGCAACAATCATGGCCTGCTCGCGCGTAAGCTCAGCAACGCCAAGTTCCTTCATCGTGACCGGCAGGCCCAACTCAATGCAGAAGCCCAAGACTTCCTCGAGTTTCTCAGTCGGGGCATCCTCGAGTACCAGCTGGACGATGGTGCCAAAGGCGACCTTCTCGCCGTGATACATGCCATGGCACTCGGGCAGCATCGTCAGGCCATTGTGGATGGCATGAGCAGCAGCAAGGCCCGAGCTCTCAAAGCCAATGCCCGAAAGCAGCGTATTGGCCTCGATGATATGCTCGACGGCAGGCGTCAGCGCACCCTTCTCCAGCGCGACCTTGGCCTTGACGCCATCGGCCATAAGCGTCTCGTAGCAGAGCTTGGCGAGCGCCAGACCAGCCATGCCGCCCTTGCCGCCAGCGCAGGTGCCGCCGTCGGCATCATGCGTCGCCTGGGCCTCAAAGTAGGTTGCGAGCGCATCGCCCATACCGGAAACCGTCAGGCGCACCGGGCTCGCCGCGATAACCGTCGTATCCATCAGGACGATGTTGGGGTTTGCCTTAAGGAAGAGGTACTTGTCGAACTGGCCGTCATCGGTGTAGAGCACCGAAAGTGCCGAGCACGGTGCATCGGTCGAAGCAATGGTGGGGCAAATGATAACCGGGGACTCCAGGTAATAGGCGACGGCCTTCGCGGTGTCGAGGATCTTGCCGCCACCGACGCCGACGATGATGTCGCAACCGTTGTCGCGAGCGAGCGCGACCAGGCGATCGACCTCGCCCTTGGAGCACTCGCCGTTAAAGTCCTCAAACAGCAGCTCGGCCTTAGCCTCGGCAAAGCCGCCCTCGATCTTGGCACCGACGCGCTTCTTGCCCGAAGGCGTCACGATGACGAGGGCCTTAGCGCCGAGCGGCTCGACATAGGAGCCGAGCTTGGCCAGCTCGTCCGGACCCTGGATGTACTTGCTGGGGCTATTGAAAATTGCAGCCATAACTATCCCATTCTCTAAAAAAGAAAGGGGCTCCGTACGGATACGTGCGGAGCCCCTCGTTACGATAACAAGAGTCGATTAGAAATCGATGTCGGTGTCGTAGTAGCAGGCCTTGAGGATCTTCTCGAAGTCGGCAGCCTTGGTCTCACGCGGGTTCTCGGGCGTGCAGGCGTCCTGCTCGGCGTTCGCGGCGATCTCGGGCAGCTTGGCGAGGAACTCCTCCTCGGAAACCATCTGCGGGTTCTCGGCGTCGACCTTCACGCCACCATTCGCGTAATCCTTGATGGACTGCGGAATGTTGAGCTGGTCGTTGAGGTCGCGGATCTTCTGGACGAGCGCAGCGATGAGCTCCTCGTTGGTCTCGCCGGGAAGGTGCAGGATCTCCTTGGCCACGTAAGCGTAACGCTCGGCAGCACGGGGATCCTTGGAGTTCCACTGGATGACCTTGCCCAGGTACATGGCGTTAGCGGCACCGTGGATGATGTGGCCGTTCTCGAAGGCAGCACCGGTCTTGTGAGCCATGGAGTGAACGATGCCGAGCAGGCCCGAGGAGAAGGCGATACCGGCGATGCACTGAGCCTCGTGCATGTGCTGACGGGCCTCATGGTCGCCAGCATAGGACTTGGGCAGCCACTCGACGATCTCGCGGATGCCGTGCAGGGCGTTGGCGTCGGTGAACATAGAGGCGCAGGTGGAAACGTAGGCCTCCATGCAGTGGGTCAGAGCATCCATGCCGGTGTGAGCGCACAGCTTGGCGGGCATGGTGTAGGTGAGCTCGGGGTCGACGATGGCGACATCAGGGGTGATGTTGAAGTCGGCCAGCGGGTACTTGATGCCCTTTTCGTAATCCGTGATGACGGAGAATGCGGTGACCTCGGTAGCAGTGCCGGAGGTAGAGGAAATGGCGCAGAAGTGAGCCTTCTGCCGCAGCTCGGGGAAGCTGAACGGCTGGATAATGTTGTCGAAGGACTCCTCGGGATACTCGTAGAAGACCCACATGGCCTTAGCAGCATCGATGGGCGAACCGCCGCCGATAGCAACAATCCAGTCGGGCTCGAAGTCGCGCATAGCGGCTGCGCCCTTCATGACGGTCTCGATGGAGGGATCGGACTCGACGCCCTCGAACAGCTTGACCTCCATGCCGGCCTCTTTGAGGTCGGCCTCAACGTCCTGCAGGAACCCGCCGCGGCGCATAGAGCTGCCGCCAGAAACGATGATGGCCTTCTTACCCTTGAGGTTCTTCACCTCGTGGCGAGCGCCCTCACCAAAGTACAGATCGCGAGGATTGGTAAAACGTCCCATACTGTGCCTCCTAAACAAGCCCCTCTTAGACTTGCGTATATAACGGAGCACCCAATTGGCTCCGTTAGGACCGGTTTGCGCGTTGCCGGCGATGACAATGCGCGATGTCTAAACGTCTCAACGCTCAGACAAACACTATTTTACCGTTCTGGTTGGTCAGTTATTCACCTAAAGCCGCCAATGATGAAACGTTTTTTCTATCCCTGAAGACCCTTGTGCGGCATTCATACTCCCAAGCTGGGCAAACGTTTTATCAAGGTTGACTACATATCCCGGGCAGGACCGTGCCCCTCCAAAATATGCACCGTTCGCCGCCAAAAATCGACCGTTTGCGGCACCGTGATACCACTCGGTCGTCCAAGGTGCCGACATTTGTGCGACATCCGTCTTCGTGGTGCAAAGGTGCAAGTCCAAGTGCGGCACCCCCGGTGTGCCACATGCGGGTAAACTAGAACCTTATATAGAAACATTTGAACCCTAACCGCAGCAAAGGAGGCCCCATGGCATTCGATCCCATTCAAGAGGATTGCCATCGCCTCGTTCTTGAGGCCTTGCGCCGCGACAATATCCCGCTCACCGACGGTGCCGCCGTAGAGCGTCTGATGGAACAATTCACCCGCAACCCCGCACCGCTCATCGTGCACGACCGCGACCGCGCCGGGCACCTCATTGCCAAGGCGGTCGAGGCTGTCGACTACCGCATTCCCTTTATCCCTGACGATACCCAGGCAGAGCAAGAAGAGGCAGCTGCCGAGAACATGCTCCGCGAGGCAGCCGCGCTCGACCCGACCAACTGGGACGCTCAGCGCATGCTGACCGCCCTCACCGCCGGCTCCAACGAGGAATACGTGCAGTATCTGGTGTCCAAGTGCGACGAGGTGGAGCACGATCTGGCGCTCAAGACCGCCTCGGCGCAGGCCCCCTACGCGCGCGAGGCCGCAGGCGACCAGACCC
>DAWBYD010000295.1:0-3594 GCA_052278285.1 Collinsella sp.
GTCATGGTCATCGACGGCGCCAAGGGCGTCGAGGCCCAGACCAAGAAGCTCTTTAAGGTCTGTACGCTGCGCCACATTCCCATCTTCACCTTTGTGAACAAGCTCGACCACGAGGCTCGCGATCCGTTTGAGCTCATGGAAGAGATTGAGAACGTTCTGGGCATCAACACGTATCCCATGAACTGGCCGATCGGCAGCGGTCGCAACTTCCGCGGCGTGTTCGACCGTCAGACCCGTCGCGTTATCGCCTTCGAGGGCGACGGTCACGCCAACGCCACCAAGAAGGTCGCCGAGGTCGAGGCCGAGCTGGGCGATCCTTCCATGGACGAGCTCATCGGCGAGGAAAACCATAAGAACCTGATGGACGACATCGAGCTGCTCGATGGCGCTGGCGACGAGCTCGACTTGGATGCTGTGGCCTGCGGCAAGCTGAGCCCGGCGTTCTTTGGCTCGGCGCTCACCAACTTTGGCGTGGAGCCCTTCCTCAAGGAGTTCCTGCGTCTGGCCCCGACGCCGCGCGCCTATACCGATACGCTCACCAGCGAACCGGTCGATCCCTGCCGCGACGACTTTAGCGGCTGCGTGTTTAAGATCCAGGCCAACATGGACAAGAACCACCGCGACCGCATCGCTTTTGTGCGCATTTGCTCGGGTAAGTTCGAGCGCGGCATGGACGCCTTCCACGTGCAGGGCAACCGCAAGCTCAAGCTTGCCACGGGCACGTCGATGATGGCCGACGACCGCGCCATCGTGGACGAGGCGTACGCGGGCGATATCGTGGGCCTGTTCGATCCGGGTATCTTTAGCATCGGCGACACTGTGTGCTCCGGCAAGCGCCACGTGCAGTATCCGCAGATCCCGACGTTTGCCCCCGAGATGTTCGCTCGCATTACGCAGGTCGACACGCTCAAGCGCAAGCAGTTCGTCAAGGGCATGGAGGAGCTTGCCCAGGAGGGTGCTATCCAGATCTTCCGCGAGCTGGGTGCCGGCATGGAGAGCGTCATTGTGGGCGTGGTCGGCGTGCTGCAGTTTGAGGTGCTCGAGCGCCGCCTCAAGGCCGAGTACCGTGTTGAGGTTCGTCGCCAGCCGCTGCCCTATACGGATATCCGCTGGATCCAGAACGACCCCGACACTATCGATATCCCGGGCCTTTCGCTCACACGCGACACGCTGCGCGTCGAGGACATGCGCGGCGGTAAGCTGCTGCTGTTCACGAGCCCGTGGAACGTGGATTGGGCAACCGACCACAACCCCGACCTTATCCTGTCGGAGTTTGGCAACGTAGCCTTTTAACGTATCGGCGCGGTGGCCCTGCGGGGTTGCCGCGCCGGTTGCTTGCCTGATGCCGTGTGAGCGGCTATCATACCCACCGTCGTCTCAAGACCGGGGCGTCCGAGCAGTTCGGGTCCGATATCCTGCTCGTTAAACCTAAAACCAAAGGAGTACATAATGATCAAGAAGGTCATGGAGGACTACAAGGTCCTGTTGCGGAGCATTCCCGCGGCAACGGTTTCGCTGTTTTTCGTGAGCGTCATCATGATGAACCTGCTGGCCAACAAAGAGCTTATCAGCCTGCCGTATCTGGCACTCGATTGCGGCTTTGTGGTGAGCTGGGTCTCGTTTTTGTGCCAGGACATGATCTGCAAGCGCTTTGGCGCCAAGGCATCCATCAAAATCTCTATCCTCGCGCTGCTGGTCAACCTGGCTGTGAGCCTGTGCTTTTGGGCATGCTCGCTCACGCCCGGCATGTGGGGCGCTTACTACGACACGGGCATGATCGAGGTCAACACCGCCCTTAACGCCACCATCGGCGGCACCTGGTACGTGGTGCTGGGCTCTTCGCTTGCCATGCTCGTTTCTGCCGTGGTTAACTCCACGCTCAACCAGTCGCTCGGCCGTATGCTCAAAAAGAATAACTTTGCGAGCTTTGCCTTCCGCTCCTATGTGTCCACGGGTGTTGGCCAGTTTATCGACAACCTGGTCTTCGCCATCGTGGTGAGCCACACGTTCTTTGGTTGGACCTGGGTGCAGGTCCTCATGTGCTCGCTGACCGGCGCTGTTGCCGAGCTGCTGTGCGAGGTCTTCCTGAGCCCCGTGGGCTACAAGGTCGTGCGCGGCTGGGAGCGCGAGAATGTGGGTTCCGAGTACCTCGAGCGCCACGCAACCGCCTAAGGAGCAAGTATGCGGGTTTTGATCACGGGCGCTTCGGGCGGTATCGGAGCCGCGTGCGTGCAGCGCTTTTTGGACGAGGGCCACGAGGTCGTGGGCTTTGATCTGCTGCCGGCGGCGATCGAACACGAGCGCTACCGCCATCTGATCGTTGATGTCCGCGAGCCCGACTCGTTTCCAGGCGACCTTGAACCCCGGGTAATCGTGAACGTTGCCGGTACGCAGGATTCGGCTGACGACATCGCCGCCAACCTGTGTGGAACCATCAACGTGACCGAGCGCTACGCCTTTGTGGGGGAGGGGCTTGCCGCCAAGCCGGCACCGGCTATCAAATCCGTGGTCAATGTGGGGTCGGCGAGCGGGCATACGGGAGCGGAGTTTCCCGCCTATGCCGCCAGCAAGGGCGGCGTTATCGCCTACACCAAGAACCTTGCAAACCGGCTGGCACCGCAGGCCATCGCCAACAGTGTGGACCCGGGCGGCGTTATCACGCCGCTCAACCGTTGCGTGATGGAAGACGAACACCTGTGGAACCAGATTATGGAGCTCACACCGCTTAAGCGCTGGGCCACCGCCCAAGAGATCGCCGAGTGGATCTACTTTGTGGGCGTGACCAACCGGTTTATGACCGGACAGAGTCTGCTGATCGATGGCGGCGAGGCCGGCCGCACACAATTTATTTGGCCCGAATAGGAAACGCGCTCGATGGCAAAATTGCCGTCGGGCGCGTTTTTGATGTATCGATTTTAGCCGAGGCAAGTCCAGTTGACGGGGGTCGAGCCGTGCTGTTCGAGTAGCCGATTGGCTGCCGAGAAGGGGCGCGACCCCATAAAGGCGGGGAGTTCTGCCGTGGCACGGTTGGCCGAAAGCGGCGAGGGATGCGTAGAGGCCAGGCAGAACTTGGCGGCTGCCTTGTCCGCGCCAGTCGCGACGAGCTTGCCTTCGACCATCTGTTGGGCAAAGCGACCCCATGCCAAAAAGACTACCGGCTGGGGCAGCTGGCAGCAGCGTTCGATAACGTAATCGGTGAGCGTGCTCCAGCCCAGTTTGGCGTGCGAGTTGGCGGCATGCTCGCGCACGGTGAGCGTAGTGTTGAGGAGCAGGACGCCCTGCCGTGCCCATGGGGTTAGGTCTCCCGTGGCGGGAATGGGGCAGCCCAGATCGGCTTTGAGTTCCTTGTAAATGTTGCGCAGGCTCGGCGGCAACTTGGTTTGCGTCGCGGGGACCGAGAACGACAGCCCCATGGCCTGGTTGGGTCCGTGATAGGGGTCCTGACCCAAGATGACAACCTTGACCTGGTCGGCCGGCGTGTAGGCGAGGGCATTGAGAATGTCGTCTTGTGCCGGATAGATGGTCTGCTCGGCACGCAAACGGGCGATGCGCTCGAGCAGCTGGTTCGTAGTGTCACGTACCGGCTGCGGCGCA
>DAWBYD010000296.1:0-3214 GCA_052278285.1 Collinsella sp.
CTCGTGCGCGGCGAGCGCAATGGAGATGATGCCGGTAATGGCGTCGGCCACCACCAGGGCGATCCACACGCCCTCAACACCCATCATGTTGCCGAGGAGGTACATAAGCGGCACTGAGCAGATCACATAGCGAAGCAGGCCGGTAAACGTGGCAACACCAACCTTCTCGACCGCCTGGAAATATATCGACATGGTCATGGCAAGATAGCCCAGGGCAACAGCCAGGATGACGGTACGCGTGGCGTTGGCGGCAACCTCAACGAGCGCAGGATCGCTGCCGGCAAAGAAGGCGCACACCGGAGTGGCGGCAAGCCAGAGCGCGACGGTGACCAGCGCCAGCGTCACAACCTGGTACTTAAGCGTGCAAGAGAGCGTCTCCTTAAGGCGCGCCCAAGCCTTTGCGCCGGCATTGAAGGCAGCGATGGGCTGCAGGCCATAGGAGAAGCACTGGGCAACCATCATGGTGATGTAGAGGATGTAGCCGTTGATCACGCCAAAGGCTGCGATGTAGAGCGAGCCCATGTCGCCGCCGAGCGAGCCCAAAAGCGAGTTGGCAACGGTGTTAAAGATAAAGGTCGCGCCCTGGACCAGGAAGAACGGGAAGCCGATCTTGAGGATCTGGCCGCAGACGGCGAGGTCGAGCTTAAGGTCGGCCAGGCTAATCTGGAGCTGGGACTTTTTGCCCCCGATGAACCAGAAGATACCGATGGCCCAGATACCGATGGAAAGCCCGTAGTACACGCCGGCGCCCATAACGCCAAACTTGAGCACAAACGTAGAAAGCGCGAGCCAGCAGATGGCAACGATGGCCGAAACGGTCATGAGGTTGGCCTGGACCTGAACCTTCTCGTCCACACGCATCACAGCGGTGACCATCTGGCCAATGACCGTGAGCGGCAGCAGCACGGCGAAGGTGCGCACGCCGGCAACGGTATCGGCCATGATGTCGGGCGTGGCGCCAAAGAATGCGCAGATGGGCTCGGTAAACACGGCCATCACCACAGCAAGCAGCACACTCACAATCGTGGTGAGCCAAAAGCCCTGGCTAAAAGCCTTGCTTGCGCCCTTAATGTCGCCGGCACCCAAAAGGTTGCCCACCACGGCGGGCACGCCGGTGCCAAACAGGTTACCAAAGGCCAGGTTGATGTACTCGACCGACATGATGATCGAGACGCAGGCCAGGCCGTGGGCACCCAGGCCCCAACCCATCACGAGGCCCTCGAGGACCACCATGATGATCTGGGCGAGCATGCCCTGGCCGGTGACGATGGTGTACTTACGCACCAGACCGGGAATCGGTTGGGAGGCGAGCTCGCGCTCCTCCTCCACGGCAGCGGTTACTTCTTCTGCCATTGTTCTCCCCTTTCCTTGAGAGAGTAGTGCTGAATGGATGTCAGGCGGCTGACAACTGGCGCCAAGCCGCCCAACCAAACGATGGCGCTAGGCCTCAAAGACCACCTTGCCGGCGATCATCGTAAGGGCCGCGGTAGCCTCGAGCACCTCTGCCGGCTCGCAGGTAAAGAGATTGCGGTCGAGTACGCAGATGTCGGCTTGCTTGCCGCAGGCGAGTGTGCCGATGCGGTCCTCAGCATGCATAGCGTAGGCAGCGCCGTAGGTGTATGCGCGCAGGGCCTCGGCCATAGTGATTCGCTCCTCGGGGAACCAACCCTCAGGATTAGATCCATCCTCGAGCATGCGGTAGACCGCTCCATAGACTTCCTCCATAGGCTCAAGCCCCACGACCGGGAAGTCGGAGCCCAGATGCACGCAGGCACCGCTCGCGAGCAGGCTATGAATTGGCCACGAGAGCGCCGCGCGCTCGGGACCAACGGCGTCGTCCTTTGCCAAGTCTGCCATATCAAGCAGCATATGCCACGGCTGCATGGCCGGACAGACGCCGAGCTCCGCATAGCGCGGCAAATCCTCAGGTTGAACAGTCTCGTTGTGCTCCATGGAGTGACGACAGCCCATAAGACCGTAACGCTTCTCGCCCTCCTCGAAGCAGTCCAGGATAAAGCGTACGGAACGATCGCCTATGGCATGGATGCGCGTGTCGACACCCCACTCAAGCGCTTTAAGGATGGCATTGCGCATATGCTCTGGTTCCTCAGCCGGCTCGCCACAGGTCTCGGGAGCATTGGCATAGGGCTCGAGCATCCAAGCAGTATGATCGGAACACACGCCGTCGATGAACTGCTTAAAGCCATGCCACTCGACCTGCGTGCCCGGAAAGTCGTATTTAGCTCGAATTTCCTCGAGTGTCATGGTCTCGTTCTCAAAAAGGTCTGTGTACATGAACACGCGTAACGGCAGTTCACCCTTACCGTTGAGCTCTGCAAGCACCTTGTAGGGGTTGTCCATGCTCACGAAGGTCGGATTAACCATGCCGACGGTCGTAATACCGAGAGCGTTGGCGCGGCGTGCAGTCTTGGCAAAGGAGGCATCGACCACTTCGGGAGCAGGATCGTATACCTCGTCCATAAAAAGGGCACCAGCGTTGTTCGAGAAAACCCCCGTGAGGTTGCCGAGCTCATCCTTGAGAATCTTGCCGCCTGTAGGATCGGGCGTCTCGGTAGTAATGCCGACTTTCTCGATAGCGCAGGTATTGGCACTAAACGTATGCATGTCGACCTGCTGCAAAAATACCGGACGGTCCGAGATGTATTTGTCAATCATCGCGGCCGTGGGCATCTCGGGCACATCCCACTGGAACTGAATGATTTGGCAGCCCACAATCCACTCGTTGCTCGGATGGCTTTCGGCAAATGCCTGAACACGCTCCATACACTGCTCGAAGCTTGTGCAATCGATGAGATTGACGGCGAAATCGGGATCGGTCATAAAGGCGCCCTGGGCAAAATGCGTATGTGAGTCGATGATGCCAGGCATGACAAGCCCATCGCCATAGTCGCGCACCTCGGTATCGGGCCCGATAAAAGCGTCGAGGTACTTATCTTCGCCGCACGCAACAATTCTGTCACCCGCGACGGCAACGCCACCCTTGAACGGTGCCAGCCCGTCACCAGTGAACACAGCATTACTTTTGATGACTAAATCCGCTTTGTCCATATGAGCCTCCTCAGACGTTATAGGACAATGGATGACCGCCACGATACGGCGCTCCCAATCGGTGAGGGAGCATTTGTCGCTCCCTACATGACCCGTGCCTACGAGCGGTCGGGCGTCTGTCCAGCGCCCTACGCCCCGTGTCAAC
>DAWBYD010000297.1:0-5980 GCA_052278285.1 Collinsella sp.
CCAAAAGGGCGAGAGTGGAACCGCAGGTCGAAGCCATAGAAGAGGAGACGATGGACTAAATGCCCTCAGAGACGACGCGGATGGCGTAGGGGAACTCGTTCTCGTCGGGGAGCACCGGACGCAGAGCGCGCTCTGCCAGGTTGCCGTGACCGATCTCGCGGCGCTTGGGGCTGCCCATGCGGCCGGTCTCGCCGGTGCAGAACGGCGGGAAGTTGTAGTGGTGCATGTAGCGCTTGCCCTCGGTGGGCTCGATGGTGTCCAGACGCTGGCCCTCGTTGAGCATGCCGAGCGACAGGACGGAAAGCACCTGGGTCTGGCCACGCTGGAACAGGCCGGAACCATGAACGAGCGGCAGGTAGTTGTCCTTCACCATGATGGGACGGATCTCGTCGGCGGCACGGCCGTCGACGCGCTCGCCGGTCTCGACGACCATGGTGCGCATAGCCTTCTTCTCGAGCTTCTTGAGCGCCACAGGGATCTCGCGCTCCCAAGCGGCCTGCTCCTCCTCGGTGAACTCGGCACGGATGGACTCCTTCAGAGCCTCGACCTTGCCGATACGGGAGAGCTTGTCGGCATCGCGAAGGGCGGCTGCCATCTCGTCGTAGTGGGCGAAGATGCGCTCCTGGACCTCCTCGACGGGCTGGTCGAGCGGGTACTCCTTCTTGACGATGGGGCCGTTGACCTGCTCCCACTCGGCAACGAACTCGTCCTGAGCCTGGCAGAAGGCAGCAAGGGCCTCCTGGCCAAACTTCATGGCGGCGAGCATGTCGTCCTCGGAGATCTCTTCGGCGCCGGCCTCGACCATCGAGATGAAGTCGGCAGAGCCGCCCAGCTCCAGGTCCAGATCGGAGTTCTCGCGCTCCTCGTAGGTGGGGTTGACGATAAACTCGCCGGTCTCCACGTTACGGCCGATGCGCACGCAGGCAAGCGGGCCCTCGAAGGGCACGCCGCCGAGCGTCATGGCCAGGGATGCACCCATGACGTTGATGACATCGAAGGGGTTGACCTGGTCGGCGACGAGCGAGGTAGCGACGATGTGCACCTCGTTGCGGAAGCCGTCCGGGAAGCTCGGGCGAATCGGACGGTCGATCATGCGCGCGGTGAGCGTGGCCTTCTCGCTGGGACGGCCCTCACGCTTGAGGTAGCCACCCGGGATGCGGCCGGCGGCGTACATCTTCTCGTTGAAGTCGACGGTCAGCGGGAAGAAGTCGTAGTTCTTGCGCTCCTTGGAAACGACCACGGTGTCGAGCATCGTGGTATCGCCCTGCTTGACCAGGCAGGCGCCGGTGGCCTGCTTGGCAAGCTCGCCCGACTCGAAGGTGTAGGTCTTGCCGTACAGCTCAAAGGTCTTGGATACGAGTGTCATTGTTCTCCTTTACCCCACAGGCCCCTTGCCTGCGGGCTTCTCATGTGACGCGGGCCCCCTGCCCCCGCCACGCTTCAGAGCGTGATTGTTCGCGCCCTTACACAAAAAGAGCGCCCCGCTGCGCAGGACGCTCCTTACATGTACAAATCCTTACTGGATGTTGTCGCGGATGCCCAGAGCCTTGATGAGCTCACGATACTCGACGATGTCGTTCTTCTTGATGTAGGAGAGAAGACGACGACGACGGCCGACGAGCATGAGCAGGCCACGACGGGTGTGGAAGTCCTTCTGGTGGGACTTCATGTGCTCGGTCAGCTCCTTGATGCGCTCGGACAGGATGGCGACCTGAACCTTGGGGTTGCCGGTGTCGACCGGGGTGTTACCGAACTGGGCAGTCAGCTCAGCCTTGCGCTCTTTGGAAACAGTCATTGTTTCACCTTTCGTTTAACGTCGCCCACGGGCGACTCAATTCGCCTCGGACTGGGAAGCCGCCGGTGGAGCGAGCAACCAAGGGCGAGGTACCAACAGGCCGATATGTTACCACAAGCAGCCCGCCCCTGCGCATCATCACCGACCCAACATGAATTCCATCGCACGGAGGCGCTGATCGGTGTGCGTCGCAGCCCAAACATGCGAAAGCCCGAGCAAGAATGCCGCCGTATGCGGGTCGATTCGCTCGGCCATGAGCGCATCGAAGGTCATGGACATGAGGGCGCGCAGCCATGCGACCTCACCAGTCGATACCAGCTCGGCACCCGGAACGCTCGACGCGCACGATCCGCACATGAGCCCGCCCGCCTGGGGCGAAAAATACGACAGCATGGGGTCTCCGCACAGCACGCAGGCCGAAAAATCTGGTCGATAGCCAACGTGCGACAGCAGCTTAAAGACATATGCCGCCACAAGTAGGTCCATATGTGCCGTGTCAAGCCCGCTGCCCACCAGTGCAAGCGCTCGCTGCGTTATAGCAAAGGTAAACGGGTCCTCGGCGTCCTCGAACGCGCACACGCGCGCGACCTCGGCGATCGCGCTTGCGGCGCAGGTCGTCTCGTAATCGGGCGCAGCGCCGAGCGGCGCCTCCATAAGCTCGGCCTGGGAAACCACGTCGAGCGACCGCCCATGCGCGAGCAGCATGTCGACGGTACAGAACAGCTCACAGCGCGCAGCCAGGCGCCCACCGGGTTTACGGGCACCCTTTGCCACGGCACGAACCTGACGACCCCGCTCGTCAAGCATCGTCAGGATCAGGTCCGTCTCTTTGAGCTTCGTCTTGTCGAGGACGAGCACCTTGGTGCGATATGTCCGGGAGCCTGCCATGCGCGCCGCGCGCCCTTAATCCTCGGCGTTGTAGCCAAAGCGGCGAATCTGGGCCTCGTCGTCACGCCAGCCGGCCTTGACCTTCACGTCCAGCTCCAAAAAGACCTGCGTGCCAAAAATGCGTTCAAGATCGCGTCGGGCGTCGATACCGATATGCTTGATCATCTCGCCGCCCTTGCCGATGATGATGCCCTTTTGGCCCTCGCGCTCGACGTAAATGGTGGCGTGAACGCGCAGCACCTTCTTGGTCTGCTCGAGCGCATCGCAGATCACGCCAACGGAGTGCGGAATCTCATCACGGGTGCGGCGCAAGACCTTCTCGCGCACAAACTCGGCAACGAGCGTTTCATCGGAAGCGTCGGTACCCATGTCCTCGGGGAACCAACGCGGCCCCTCGGGCAAAAAGTGCGCAACGGTCTCTATAAAGGCATCGACGTTGAAGTTCTTGACCGACGACGTCACGATCTCGTCGTCATATTCCATGAGCTCGTGGGCGGCCTTAAGCTGCTCCATGACCTGTGCGGGGTCGGCCTCATCGGCCTTTGTGAGCACCAAGACCTTCTTGGAACGGGCATTCTTGACGCGCTCGGCAACCCAGGCATCTCCCCTGCCAATGGGCTTGGTGGCATCAATTAAAAACGCGACGACGTCGACATCGTTCAGCTCGAACAGCGCGCTCTTGTTGAGCTCGGACCCCAGACCGTCCTTGGGCTTGTGAATACCCGGGGTATCGACAAAGACCAGCTGGTAGCCGGGACGGTTGACGACGGCGCGCATGCGACGGCGGGTCGTCTGTGCCACCGGCGAGGTGATGGCGACCTTTTTGCCATAGCAGGCGTTGAGCAGCGTGGACTTGCCGGCGTTGGGACGACCGACCAGGGCCACAAAACCGCTGCGGAAACCGGGTTCCACGTCGCCAAAGCCCGCGAGGTTGTCGTCCTCGTCGCACAGGGCGTCGAGCTCCTCGTCGCTCATGCCCTCAAACGGGTCGAACTCCTCGACATCCTCGAGCTCCTCGGTATCCACCGCGTCCAGGACCTCGTCATCCAAAACTTCATCGGTAGGCTGCATATTGTCGGACATGGGAATCCCTTTCTAAATAAAGTCAAGCGCGTGGGCAAAGACAAGCAAGCCCACGATCGCGGCGGTAATGGAAAGAACGTATACAGAGGCAGCGGCGATATCCTTCGCACGTTTGGCCAGTGGATGCAGCTCCTGGGTCGCCAGGTCGACGATAGCCTCCATAGCGGTGTTGCACAGCTCACCGTGAATCACCAGGCCACAACAGATGATAATCGTGGCCCACTCGGCAATATCGAGCCCCACGATGCAGCCGGCAATGACGGTACACATGCCCGCTACGAGCATGACCTTGATATTGCGCTCGGTCTTGACGGCGGTGACGAAGCCCTCCATGGCGTAGGAAAACGACTTTAAGAAGGACGGATGGTCCTTGTTCGATCCGGGAATCATAGACGGCTCCTAGTCGTGGGCGTGGTTGGTGATGGGGCCGACATGGACTAGCTTGGGGTCCTCGCCGCGCTCGAGCGCCAGATCGCGCAGGATGGCGTCCTCGCGGGCCTCCATGACCTCGGCCTCGTCGTCATCAATATGGTCATAGCCCAGCAGGTGCAGCATGCCGTGAACGAGCATCAGACGGCACTCGTCAGCGGGGCTATTGCCAAAACCGGGGGCCTGACGGGCGATAACCTGCGGGGCCAAGATAATATCGCCGAGCTCGAGCGTCTCATCGGCGGGAATATCCTCGTCAAAGGCCGAATCGCACTCAAACGAGAGCACATCGGTGGTGCGGTCGATACCGCGCCACTCGTGGTTGAGCTCGTGCATCTCGTCCTCGTCGACATACGAAAGGGAAATCTCGACTTCACGTTCAACGCCCTCGGCAGCAAGCACAACCTCGCAGATGTGCTCCACCTCCTGCGCGTCAAGCAGCGTATCGAGCTCGGCATCGTTGCTGATCAATACACTCAACGGGACTCCTTTCGGTCACGTACGCGTTTCTCGCGCACATCATCATAAGTATCGTACGCCTCGACGATACGTCCCACCAAGGCATGGCGCACCACGTCGGCGCGCTCGAGGTGCGAAAATGCGACATCGTCGACACGGCCCAAAATCTGCTCAACGTCGGCAAGACCGCCACGACGACCCACCAGGTCGCGCTGGCTCAGGTCGCCGGTGATCACGAACTTGGAGTTGAAGCCCAGGCGTGTCAGGAACATCTTCATCTGCTCGGGCGTGGTATTTTGCGCCTCGTCGAGCACCACGAAAGCATCGCTCAGCGTGCGGCCGCGCATGTAGGCAAGCGGGGCGATCTCGATAACGCCGCGCTCCATAAGCTCATCGGTGCGCTCGCGATCCATCATGTCAAAAAGGGCGTCGTAGAGCGGACGCATGTAGGGATCGATCTTTTCCTCAAGGGTACCGGGCAAAAAGCCCAGATTCTCCCCCGCCTCGACAACCGGACGCGTCAAGATCAGACGGCCCACCTCGTGACGCTTGAGCGCGGCAACGGCGAGCGCCATGGCCAGATAGGTCTTACCGGTACCGGCAGGACCCAAGCCAAAGGTGATGGTATGCGAGCGAATGGCATCCACATAGCGCTTTTGCCCGAGCGTTTTGGGGCGAATGGCACGACCGCGATACGAAAGCAGCACGTCATCGCGAAGCGACGTAGCCTCGTGCTCACCGTCGCGCAGACCGGCCAGACAGCGCGAGACATCGTCGGCAGAAAGCGTGCGCCCGGCAGCAGCCTCACGAAAGGCATGTTCGAAAAAACGCGCCACGAGTTCGACCTGATCCGGGTCACCGCTCACGGCGATGCTATCGCCACGGGCGACCACATGGGCGCGAACCAAGTTCTCGAGTGCACGAAGGACGCCGTCGCCGGCGCCCAAAACGCGCGAGGGGTCGATACCCTCGGGAACGGTAAGTCTAATCTTAGAGGCTTCCATGAACCTCCCTGCGCGCATGGACCAAGCCGGAATCATCGACTCCGATGATAGCAACATCGAGCAGGCACGGGGCTGTGAGTCCACAGGTATCGTCAAGACGGGCATGATGGAACGAGCCGAGCGTCAGGTTGTCACCATACTCGAGCACGGCACGCTCGACCGTGCCCACGCGACGACGAGCGTCGGCAATAGCGAGCTCCTGTGCCGCGGCCCGCATACGGCGGCTACGCTCGGCCATAACCTCGGGCGGCACTTGGTCGGGCATGTCGGCAGCAAGGGTACCGGGACGCTTGCTATAGCGGAATACGTGCATACGCGAGAA
>DAWBYD010000298.1:0-1575 GCA_052278285.1 Collinsella sp.
ACCCCGCTTATTGCCAGCAAGACTGAGGATAAGTGGACTGGCGAGCTGTTCAGCCAGGTGACTACGCCCAAGGACACCGAGCAAAAGGATTTCGCCAATCCTGCCACGATGGATGTCAACTGCTTCATTTACGCAGCAGACAATACCGCTGAGGGTTCGTCTGCGTCTGCCTTGGCTGCTGCCACGGATTGGGCTAACGGCCTGAAGTAATCCCACCCCCTCCACCGAGATCCCGGCCCGCTCCCCATCCCCATTTTCGGGCCGGGATCTCGGTTCCCCTTTGATCGACGACTGGCGAACGTAATGCTCAACAATCTTTCCGACAATCAGAAACGCACCTTGGCGCTTGCCGCGGTGGCGCTGTTGGCCCTGGCGTGCCTGTGCGGCACGCTGGCTTTCACCGTTGATATGGTTCCGGCGAACAACGTCCTATCGTTTGGCAGCGTGAAGGTACGAGTCTGCGAATACACCCTAAACGAGCAGGGCGAGGAGGTCCCGTTTGAGGCCGACGAGCACGGGGACTATCCCGACACCGAGGCCGGGGGCTCTGACATCAGCCGCATTGTGCGCGTGGAGAACGCCGGCGCGCAGCCTGAGTACGTTCGCGCCCGCCTGCGCATGACGACGGTGGCGCCCGACGGTTCGAGTGCGGACGCCTCGGGCAACGTCGCCTTTCACGTGAACGCGGGCGAGGGGTCCCCGTGGATCGATGGCGGCGATGGGTGGTACTACTACCGCGGATTGGCCGGACGCGGGGGCGTGCTCGATTCCGGTGCCATGACGGAGAGCCTCATGGACTCGCTGCGCTTTGTGGGTGACTACCACGATGCCGCGCGCGGCGGCTCATTCAAGCTCGATATCGACGTTCAGGCCGTGCAGGCCAAAAACCAGCAGACAAACGATTCTGTCCTCGACGTGCTTGACGTCGCGGGCTGGCCGGAGGCGAACTAGCCCATGAAGATTAAGACTATGAACCGAGGCGTGCTCGGCAGGCTGGTTGCCGTGGCGGCGATCGCCCTTTGCTGCGTTGTGGCGCTGCCGGCGGTGGCGCATGCCGAGGATCAGACCGAATTCCATATCACAAACAGGAACGACTTCCTGGCGTGTGTCGCGCTGTCGCGACAGCGCGACACGTCGCAGTGGCGCGTCTATCTCGATAACGATATCGTTCTTAACGATGATGATATGAACGCCATTGTTGAGGATACGGTCAAGCACCTCTCCTTTGGCAACAAAGAGCATCCCTTTAAGGGCGTCTTTGACGGTCAAAACCATACCGTGAAGGGCCTGAACTACGAGAATAAGGTCTTGGATCCCGAGCGCGATACGGGCTTTTTTGCCGAGACCGATGGCGCCACCATCAAGAACTTCCTGGTCAAGGATGCCAACATCTGGGCGGACTTCCGCGGCGGCATTATCGTGGGCAGGGCGATCAACACCCACTTCGAAAACGTTATGGTCATGGAGAGCACCCTGCACGTTACGTGTGCCAACAACATGCTCAATGTGATTACCAATGCGGGTTTTGAGGGGGGCCTGATTGCCGGCGAGCTCGACGGTTGCCCCCTCTACAAC
>DAWBYD010000299.1:0-3629 GCA_052278285.1 Collinsella sp.
CGCGCCGATATCGACGCCCTGCCCGTCACCGAGCAGACCGGCGAGGAGTTCGCCAGCGTCAACGAGGGTTGCATGCACGCCTGCGGCCACGACTGCCACATCGCCATGATGCTCGGCACGCTGCAAATCCTGCGCCATATGACTGACGACATCCACGGCGAGGTCCGCATCGTCTTCCAGCCCAGCGAGGAAAACGGTCAGGGCGCGAAACTCATGATCGGCACGGGCGTGCTCGACGGCGTCGATGGTGCCTACGCCGCGCACATCTGGAGCGAGGTCGACGCCGGCACCGTAAGCTGCGAGCCCGGCCCGCGCATGGCCAATACCGACTGGTTCCGCATCGACGTCCGCGGCACCTCATGCCACGGCGCCATGCCCCAGCGCGGCCACGACGCCGTTATGGTTGCCGCCGAGATCGTCAACGCCCTGCAGACCATCGTTTCGCGCGAGATCAGCCCCTACGAACCGGCTGTCATCACCGTCGGCGAGCTGCACGGCGGCACCGCGCGCAACGTTATCGCCGGCACGGCCTACCTCGCCGGCACGGTGCGCACCTACGGCGATTCGACCCACGAGGAAATGCCGGAGCTTATGCGACGCATCGTGGAGCATACCGCAGCAGCTCTGGGCGCCGAGGCAGAGCTCACCGACTACACCATCGCCAACTACAAGGTCGAAAACGACGCAGCTTCGAGCGAGCGCTGCCGTCAGGCCGTAATCAAGTGCCTGGGCCCCACCGGTCAAGGCCATTACCGTGGCACGCTCTCGGGCGAGGATTTTTCGGAGTACCTGCGCCGCGTGCCGGGCGTGCTCGCCTTTGTAGGTACGCGTAACCCCAAGATTGGCGCCACGTACGCCCAGCATTCCTGCTTTTACAAGATCGACGAGACCGTGCTGGCAAAGGGCTCCATGGTGGCCGCCCAGTATGCTATCGACTTTTTGGCCGAGCCCACGCAAGAGGAGCTCGACGGCCCCGCGATCACCGCGGTCGCCGAAACCAACCCCGATCTGGCCGCCAAGTTGCGCTCTGCCAAGGCGACGACCGCCGAGGCTCGTGGCGCCATCCACGACGCCCGCACGGCTCGCCATGCCGCAATCAAAGGCATCCACGAAGCCCGCGCTGCCGCTCGCCGCGAGGAGAAACACGACGAGTAGTCGTCACACCCATCCATAACAGCCTGGCTAAAGCAAAGCGGGGGCGGACGCGTCGAAACGTCCGCCCCCGCTTATGTGTCGACCGTTTTTCTAGCGCGTCCTCCGTCACGCCAGGTAAGAGCGAAGGATGGTGAGCCAGCGTGGGGGTTCGAGGTGGATGATATCGTCGGGAACTCCGGCGGGCGCATAGCCGCCAAAGAGCAGACCGGCATCTGCCGGATTGATGAGGCGCACGATCCATACGACGACGACCAGCACGCACAACACGGTGACCGCAATGTCGATACCACGCTTTAGCTTGCTCGATGCCACCTCCTCGCGCACGAACGCGAGCACAAACGCAATCGGCACCACCCAAAACAGCGGATGGTAGGCAAAGGCAGCCGCATAATCGAGGCGCAGCGCCGCCAGCCACGCCCTCGTCATGCCGCATCCCGGACAAGGAATGCCCGTCATCAATCGAAAAATGCAGCCAATGTCGAGCAGGTAGAGCGCGAGCCAGGCGACAAAGAGCGCGCCGGTGCAAAAAAGGGCGCGGCGAAGGAGCTCTGCCGTGCCCCTATGTCCCTGGAAGCTGTTCACGCCGCCCTTATTGTTAGGCACGAGCGCCAAGGCGAGTGTTGTAAGCCGTTGCCATGGCATTGGTATTATTGATGACGATGTTCATAGCGAAGATGGGACCAAGGCCGCACAGGAGCGCGCCGAAGATCTGCCACAGAAGAACGGTGGTGCCGTTTTCCTGGAACACCAGGCCGTAGCGAGGAGCGTTGGCCTGCAGGCGGTTGCCAATCTTGTAATACCAGTAGTACGCGTAGAAGCCGCAGGTCACAAACGATAGAAGGATGAATTCCGCCAGACCCGGCGTGTAATCGCCGTCATCCTGACACAACGTGTTGACGTCGCGTGCCAAGCAATACAGGAAGTAGAACGAATAGATACCGCAGGTCACAAGAGAGAGCAGCAGCCAGCCGATCAGGCTGCGGTCAGCCTTAATGGGGTCATAGCCCATCGGAGCGGATGCGGACTGTTGGGCGTATTGACCGGTGTACTGCTGCTGAGGCTGGGGCGCGGGCTGAATAGCCTGGGCCGGAGCGGGCTGGGGCTGCGGGGCCGCAGCGGCAGAAGCGGCACCAACGGCGGATCCGCAAACAGGGCAGAATTTGGCATCATCCGAAATGGGAGAACCACAAGTGGGACAGAACATGAGCCTCTCCTTTTCCTAAGGCGTCGCACGCCTTCAAACCTTACACGTCTACGTTCTCAACAATAGCCGCGACGTTGTTGCGCAACATTGACCAATTTCCGAGAAATTTTGCTGCAACCGTTTTCCCAGGCATTTTCTTGCTTTCGCAGTAGAAAAAGGCACCCCGGGCTCAGTTGCCCAGGGCGCCTCGACCGGCTATTCGGTTTGATTGTTTTCGGCAGCAGGATTATCGCCCGGCTCATCCGCCGGCGTGGCAACGGCATCCCAATCGGGCTCCGCAGGCGTCGCCTCGGACGCCGGTGCGGGGACAGGAGCAGGTGCCGGGGCAGGGGCAGGCGCGGGTGCCGGGGCAGGTGCAGGCGCGGGCGCCGGGGCAGGCGCAGCACCAGTGGCTGCCGTGGGATTGAATCCCGCAGGAGCAGGCTTCTTCTCACCCGGGAGCACAAAAGTCAAAACGTCGTCCTTGTCCTCATCGGCCCATTCGCTTGCATAACGTGCAGCCCAATAGCCAACGGCACGGTGCTTGAGCATCTTGCCAAAGACCGTAAGGAACACCGTGACGAATGCAATCAGCACCAGGAACAATACGAGCGTGACACCACCGGCGGTAACAATCGCCTCGATACCCGTGGGGCGATAGTAATAGCCGTACGCGCCAATTCCGGCGATGGCACCAAAGACAGCTGTCAAGATCCACGTAATGGCGTTGGAAACCAGGCCCGTCAAAAACTCGGGAAGGAACGAAGCACAGAACAGCTTGGTCTTGTTGTGCTTAAAGGCCGCCCAGACCTTATCGAGCGAAAACGCGCTCTCGACGCGCCCGGTCACCGCAAAGTGCATCACGGCAATGTCGGCGAACATCTTAAAGAAGACACCCAGAATCGCCGAGGCAATTAGCGCCAGGACAAGCAGGCCAAGCGAGCCAAACAGCGCAGCTTCGAGCGCATAAGAGCCGTAATACGAATACGAGCCTGCGGCGCCAATTACCGCGCCCTCCGCCAGCGAAAGCACTACACCGATAACGGGAATGGCAGCGATAACCTCGAGCACGACCGAAATAACGCTCGAAAAGACTCCGAGACCAAACGACGTGGAACGCATCAGCGGACGGTCCATGCCGTCATCGACCTTGAGCGACAGATCACGGCCCCACTCGATACCAAAGCCGGAACCGCACACACTCGCAATGCAAGCTGCCAAAACGCCGATGGCAGCCGCAATGCCGCCAATAACGGGAATAAACAGCACGAGCACCGCCCCAACGCAAATC
>DAWBYD010000300.1:0-5029 GCA_052278285.1 Collinsella sp.
CCAGGGCGGCGTGACCATCAACCTGCCCGATGTAGCGTTGTGCTCGCATGAGGAGAGTGATAAGTTCTGGAAGTTCTTCGTCGAGCGCCTTGAGCTGTGCCTCCGTGCCCTGCTGTGCCGTCATGAGCGCCTGATGGGTACGCTTTCTGCCGCCGCACCGATTCTGTGGCAGTACGGCGCCCTCGCTCGTCTGAAGAAGGGCGAGACGATCGACAAGCTGCTCGTGGGCGGTTACTCCACCATTAGTCTGGGTTATGCCGGCCTGTACGAGTGCGTCAAGTACATGACGGGCCACAGCCACACCGAGAAGGAGGGCACGCCGTTTGCCATGGCCGTCATGCAGCGCATGAACGACAAGTGCGCCGAGTGGAAGGCCGAAAGCGATATTGACTTCTCGCTGTACGGTACCCCGCTTGAGTCGACGACCTACAAGTTCGCCAAGTGCCTGCAGCGTCGTTTTGGCATCATCCCGGGCGTGACGGACAAGGGCTACATCACCAACAGCTACCACGTCCACGTGTCCGAGGAGATCGACGCCTTCGATAAGCTTAAGTTTGAGGGCATGTTCCAGCAGCTTTCGCCGGGCGGTGCCATCTCCTACGTCGAGGTTCCCAACATGCAGGACAACCTCAAGGCTGTCATTCGCGTGATGCAGTACATCTACGACAACATCATGTACGCCGAGCTCAACACCAAGAGCGACTACTGCCAGGTGTGCGGCTACGACGGTGAGATCAAGATTGTCGAGGATGACGGCAAGCTGGTGTGGGAGTGCCCTAACTGCGGCAACCGCGATCAGGAGAAGATGAATGTTGCCCGTCGCACGTGCGGCTACATCGGTACCCAGTTCTGGAACCAGGGCCGAACCGAGGAGATCCGCGACCGCGTGCTGCATCTCTAATACCGCTCCGGGGCTGAGCCGGGAGGGCCGCTTGGGCATTTGCTCGCTATTTCGGACAGTCCTGCGCAAGACGAAGGCCACATTAAGTGGCCTTCTTTGCGTGCGGAACTCATATCGAGCAAAAGCCCAAGCGGCCCTCTCGGCTCAGCCAAGTTGACGTAGCTGAGATACGGCATGCGGTCTGCTCACTCCTCGAAGTTCTAAGCGGAAATGAGTTGACTTGCAACAACGCTTTGCTTGCGATGGCGGTTGAGTTGCAACAAGGTTTTTATTGGACCTCGAACCCTATACTCGATGTTCGCTTCGTTCATTGAGTTACCCTTTGCATGAGGCCGGGACATATCGTCCCGCCCGCAGTTTCGCAGGCCGAAGGCCGAGAATGTTTGAGGACGGGATGATATGTCCCGGCCTCCCGGGAGAGTTACCTATGAATTACGCGAACATTAAGTATTTCGACATTGCTGATGGGGAAGGCGTTCGTACTTCTCTGTTTGTGAGCGGGTGCCGTCGTGGGTGCAAGAACTGCTTTAACTCTGTCGCGTGGGACTTTGCTGCGGGTGAGCCGTTCGATTGTGCCGTCGAGGACAAGATTATCGAGAGCCTCGACCATCCCTTTATCGATGGCCTGACGATTCTGGGCGGCGAGCCTATGGAGCCCGAGAATCAGGCGGGGCTTGTTGACTTTATCGAACGCGTGCGTGCGGCCTATCCCGCGGGGTCGGGCAAGACCATTTGGTGCTTTACCGGCGACGTGCTCGAGGAGCTTATGCCGGGTGGTCGTCACCATACCGAGGCGACGGACCGTATCCTTGCCTGCCTCGATATGTTGGTGGATGGCCCGTTTGTTCAGGATCTGTACGATATCTCATTGCGTTTTAGGGGCTCGAGCAATCAGCGCGTGATTGATATGAACGCCACGCGCGCCCGTGCTGTGCGCGAGGGCGTTGCGCTTTGCGACGCTGTGGAGCTTTGGCGGGACGATCCGGTCTATTCGACCCATACTATGTAGCTTGTGGCCGATGCCAAAGGGCGTGGTACCATAGCGCGAACGCAAAATCGGAAAAGTGAGGACCAGATGGTCGATCAGGAAAAAGTCGAGGCCGCCATTAAGCTGTTGCTTGAGGGCATAGGCGAGGACCCAACTCGTGAGGGCCTGCTGGAGACCCCGGCGCGCGTTGCCCGTATGTATGGTGAGATCGCCGGTGGTATGGACCAGAGTGCCGAGGAGCACCTGTCCAAAACCTTTGCCGTCGCTTCGAACGATTTGGTTATCGAGCGCGACATCACGTTTTACTCGCTGTGCGAGCATCATCTGCTGCCGTTTTACGGCAAGGCTGCCATTGGCTATATCCCCAACGGCCGTGTCGCAGGGCTTTCTAAGCTTGCCCGCACGGTAGAGGTCTACGCCCGTCGTCTGCAGCTGCAGGAGCAGTTGTGCGCACAAGTTGCCGATGCCCTCATGGAGTATCTCGCTCCCCAGGGAGCGATTGTGCTCATGGAAGCTGAGCATATGTGCATGACCATGCGCGGCGTGCAAAAGCCTGGCACCAAGACCGTGACGCTCGCTCGTCGCGGCGTCTTTGAGGCCGATCCGGCGCTCGAGGAGCGATTCTTTAGGATGCTGGGACGCTAACTATGAGAGTCGTCAACGACTTTACATCGAATACTGACGAGGGAACGCCGCGTCGCGGTTTTATGGCTTCGGGCCTGGCGCCTTTTGGTGCCATGCCTCGCATTGATTACATCTGTGCCAACGGTCTGTTCCGGCGGCACCTGGGCAGCATTGCACAGTTGGAATCGGGGCGCATCTTCTGCCGCCACGGTATTGACCACCTGCTGGATGTCGCTCGCATTATGTGGATCAAGAATCTCGAGGAACAGCTCGAATTTGACCGCGAGGTCATCTACGCCACGGCACTTCTTCACGATATCGGCAAAGATGAACAGTATGAATCGGGTATATCCCATGATGTTGCAAGCGAACGCGTCGCTGATGCGATTCTCGGCGGTATGCCCGATGACGTAGCGTTTGAGCCGGCCGATGCCGCAGCCATTAAGACGGCCATTCTGGGCCATCGAAAGCTGCGCGTGAACAGCCAACCGCTCGAGCGCCTGCTCTATGCAGCCGACAAAGCGTCGCGCGCCTGCTTTACATGCCCCGCGCGCAATGCTTGCAACTGGAGCGATGATAAAAAGAACCTGTCGATTCGCGTGTAGTTAGTTTACGCGGTCGGGGTTCTAAACGAAGGAGACGATCGCGATGAGCAACAAGAAACTGCCCGAGAATGCAACCAAGACTGAAGGCGCCGAGCTCGCCCGCCGTGGAAGGGGCGAAATATCCACCGCAACGGCGGTGCCCCACGTGAACTATGACGATCTGCGCCATGCCGACCGCATCACCGTTGAAGGTCTTGAGGTTTTTGCTAACCACGGCGTGTATCCCGAAGAGAACGCGCTGGGCCAGAAATTCATCGTGTCCTTGGTACTCTATGCTGACCTGCGTGCAGCGGGAGAGCACGATAACTTGGACGCCTCGATTGACTACGGCTCGGTGTGCCACGATGTCGATGGCTATCTGCGCGAGCATACGTTTAAGCTCATCGAGGCGGCAGCTGAAGGTACGGCCCAGATGCTGCTGCGCCGTTATCCCTCGCTGCTTGGTGTGCGCATCAAGCTCGATAAGCCGTGGGCGCCTGTTGGCCTGCCCTTGGCAAGCTGTGGCGTCGAGATCGAGCGTGTGCGCTAACCGGTTCTAATACGTCTCTATGGGTGGCTGCTTGAGCCGCTGCGACAGAGCCCTGTTGTTGGGGCAGTACGTGTCGAGCAGCGCGTGAAACCGATGATTGTGGCTCGGCTCGAGCAGGTGGACGAGCTCGTGGGCGACAACCATGTCAAGGCACTCGACGGGGTAGGCGGCAAGTTCTCGTGCGATGCGAATGGCGCCGGTTTTGGGCGTGCATGATCCCCAGCGCGTTTTCATGCTGCGCACGGAAACGCGGGAAACGGCGACACCCATTGCGATTTCGTATGCGTGCACCATATCACGCAGCGCCGATGTGACTTCGGACGTATAGAGCTGGTCAATATGGGCTTGGATCTCACTGGGCGTTAAGCCGTCGAGGGTCGCATTCCACTTGGCCTGCGGACGTTCGTCTGGCTCGTCGGCACCCATAAAACTTGCGAAGGTGGCCTGCTTGGGCCGCGGTGCGGGTGATGCAAAGTTGTGATCGAGTGCGTCCTGTACCGTGATGGGCTTGCCCCAAAGCGCAATGATGGACGAGGGGCTGAGCGGCTCTCGTGCCGTCGCCTGACGTTGCTCGCGCTGGGCAAGCCGGCTGATAATCCAGGCGCTGTTGCGCTTCACAAACGCTTCGATGCGCTCGCGACTGGCGCCGAGCGGTGCGCTGGCGTGGACCTCACCGCTCGATGTGACGCGTAGGTTGAAGTTCTTGACGCGCTTTTTGGTAACGACGACGGGGATGGGCGTCCCATGCGGTCGGGATACGGAAATCGTAAACTGCTGCGTCAAAAGCGGTCCTTCAGATTGGGGACGGGCCGGCATGTCAACCGTTCGGCATGCCGACCTGCTCAAGGGATGTGAAATTAATAACGCTCAAAGAAGGCAAGCGCGTTGTCGCTGCAGAGCTTTTGCATCACGGTCTTGCCAAAATGCTTGGAAAGCATGTTCTGGAACTCGGGCATCTTGCTGGCATCGGAGAGGAAAGCGGGCACCGTGGCACCGTCCCAGTCGCCGCCGAGTGCGATGACGTCCTCGCCGCCCAGGTCGAGCCAGTGCTCGATATGTGCCGCTAGCTGGTCGAAGGTGACGTCTGCGGCGGTCTTGTCGGTTGCGTCGTTGGAAAGGAACTCGCTGCAGTAGTTGAGGCCGACGATACCGCCCATGTCGCGAATGGTGCGGAACTGGTCGTCGGTAAGGTTGCGTTTGACGCCGCAAACCGCACGGGAGTTGGAGTGGCTGGCGACGAAGGGACGCGTGGCGTGGGCGACAACCTCGTCAAAGCACTCATCGTTGAGGTGGGAGACGTCGAGTACCATGCCGGCGTGCTCCATCTGCGTAAGTGCCTCGATGCCGGCGCCGGTGAGGCCGGCGTGGGTGTCGTGGGCGCA
>DAWBYD010000301.1:0-1853 GCA_052278285.1 Collinsella sp.
ACCGGCATCGCCGCCGGCGTGTAGAAGGGAATCACCATGGCACAGGAATTCACTTTTACCGTTAACGGCGTCGAGCGCACGACGACCCAAAACAAACCGCTGCTGCGCTACCTGCGCGACGACCTGCACATTCACTCCGCCAAGGACGGCTGCTCCGAGGGCGCGTGCGGTACCTGCACCATCCACGTGGACGGTGCGGCCGTCAAGGCGTGCGTACTGACCACTGCTCTTGCCGCCGGTCGCAACATCGTGACCGTCGAGGGCCTGCCCGAGGACGTGCGCGAGGCCTTTGTGTACGCCTTTGGCGCCGTGGGCGCCGTGCAGTGCGGTTTTTGCATCCCCGGCATGGTCATGGCGGGTGCGGCGCTCATCGCCGAGGACCCCGAGCCCACCGAGGAGCAGATCAAGTACGCCATCCGCGGTAACGTCTGCCGCTGCACCGGCTACAAAAAGATTATCGAGGGCATCTCGCTGGCCGCTGCGGTGCTCCGCGGCGAAAAGCAGATCGACGAGGACCTGGAGCGCGGCAACGACTACGGCGTGGGCAAGCGCGCCTTCCGCATCGACGTGCGCAAGAAGGTGCTCGGCGAGGGCAAGTATCCCGACGACATCGACGAGCGCGATCAGCCGGGTCTGACCTATGCCAGCGCCGTGCGCTCCGAGTACCCGCGCGCCCGTGTGCTCTCCATCGATACCTCCAAGGCCGAGGCCCTGCCCGGCGTGGTGGGCATCCTGCGCGCCGAGGACGTGCCGGTCAACCAGGTCGGCCACCTTATCCAGGACTGGGACGTCATGATCGCCCAGGGCGATATCACCCGCTGCGTGGGTGACGCCATCGTGCTGGTGGTTGCCGAGGACGAGGCGACGCTCGAGAAGGCCAAGAAGCTCGTAAAGATTGATTACGAGCCGCTGGAGCCCGTGCGTAACATTGTCGAGGCCAGAGCTGCCGACGCCCCGCGCCTGCACGACAGCTTCTTTGCCTTTGGCAACACAGTGGAGCTCAAGGACAACGTGTGCCAGAGCCGTCACGTGACGCGCGGCGACGCCGCCAAGGCGCTGGCAGAGAGCGCGTTTACCGTGACACAGCGCTTTACCACGCCCTTTACCGAGCATGCCTTCTTGGAGCCCGAGTGCGCCGTGGCCTTCCCGTACAAGAACGGCGTCAAGGTGCAGTCGACCGACCAGGGCGCCTACGATACGCGCAAAGAGTGCGCCCACATGTTTGGCTGGGATAGCGAACCCGAGCGCGTGGTCGTCGAGACCATGCTCGTGGGCGGCGGCTTTGGCGGTAAGGAGGACGTGTCCATTCAGCATCTGGCCGCGCTCGCCGCATATAAGTTCCAGCGTCCTGTGAAGTGCAAGCTCACGCGTGCCGAGTCGCTCGCGTTCCATCCCAAGCGCCATGCCATGGACGGCACCTTTACGCTGGGCTGCGACGCCGAGGGCAACTTTACCGGTCTGGATTGCGAGATCAATTTTGATACCGGCGCCTACGCATCGCTGTGCGGCCCGGTGCTCGAGCGCGCTTGCACGCATGCCGTCGGCCCCTACAAGTACCAGAACACCGACATTCGCGGTTATGGCTACTACACCAACAACCCGCCCGCCGGCGCGTACCGCGGCTTTGGCGTTTGCCAGTCCGAGTTTGCGCTCGAGAGCCTGATCGACTTGCTGGCAGAGAAGGTCGGCCTGGATCCGTGGGAGATCCGCTACCGTAACGCCATCGAGCCGGGCGAGGTTTTGCCCAACGGCCAGATTGCCGACTGCTCCACGGCGCTTAAAGAGACGCTGCTCGAGGTCAAGGATGCCTACTACGCGCATCCCGGACACGCCGGTATCGCCTGCGCCATGAA
>DAWBYD010000302.1:0-9491 GCA_052278285.1 Collinsella sp.
CGCTTATGGGGGAACCGTGTGAACTGCGCAACCTTTTACCTTTGATTTCTTGACATTTGAACATTGATTTCCCTACAATCTTCAAGCTCACGTGTCTATATCTGCGTCCGCGTCCCCGCGGACACTCGAAATGCAGCAGGAGGAACTTAAGATGAAGCGTACGTATCAGCCTAATAAGCGTAAGCGTGCCAAGACCCATGGCTTCCGTGCCCGTATGGCCACTAAGGGTGGTCGTGCCGTGCTCGCCCGTCGTCGTGCCAAGGGCCGCAAGCGTCTCACTGTCTAGCAGCGATACACACATCTCGCATGAAGACTATTAAGTCTCGGCAAGATTTCGAGCATGTGTTCAGTCAGGGGCGTCGTTTCAATCACCCTCTGATTCGAATGACCATATGTGAATCGGTTGGCGAAGGCGACTCCGGAAGGGTCGCCTTCGTTGGTGCTAAGCGACTCGGTTGTGCCGTCGTGCGCAACCGATCTAAGCGTGTGATGCGCGAGGCCGCCCGCAGCTGCGGATTTCCCGTTGCGGGTTATGACATCATCTTGTTTGCAACTCCCAAGACGAGGGTTTCCTCGCCGCAGGAGATGGACAAGGCGTTGCGTTCGCTTATGAAGCGCGTCGGCGTTGCCGGGGAGGAGCGATGAGCAATCACGTTTTGCGACGTGTTGCCATCGCTCCTATTCGCATATATCAACAGGTTATTTCGCCCTTATTGCCTGACGCCTGCATTTATTACCCAACGTGCTCGCAATACGCCATCCAGGCGATTGAGAAGCACGGTGTTTTGAGAGGCTGCTGGCTTGCCGTGAGGCGCATCGCTCGCTGCAATCCCCTGCACGTCGGCGGTTATGACCCTGTGCCCTAGCGGGCACTCGCTATCGGAGGAAAACTTACATGTGGGATTGGATCGTTAACATCCTTTTCGAGCTGCTCAAGCTCATCCAGACCTTTGCGGTCGACTGGGGCCTGTCCATCATCATCCTGGTGGTCATCATCCGTCTGCTGCTGACGCCGCTTATGCTCAAGTCGACCAAGTCGACGGCTCGCATGCAGGTGCTGCAGCCCAAGATGCTCGAGATCCAGGAGCGCTATGCCGACGATCCCCAGCGTCAGGCCGAGGAGATGCAGAAGTTCTACAGCGAGAACAAGTTCAACCCCATGGCTGGCTGTCTGCCGCTGCTGATTCAGATGCCTATCCTGTTCGCCCTGTTTACATTGCTGCGCAACCTGCCGCAGTACTTTAACAACGGCACGTTCTCGTTCTTCAACATCCTGCCCGACCTGACCACCACGCCGAGCGCTTCCTTTGCCGATGGCTTTATGGTTGCACTGCCTGCGCTGGTTTGCCTGATCCTGTTTGCCGTCCTGACCCTGATTCCGCAGCTCTATATGTCGCGCAACCAGACCGGCCAGCAGGCTCAGAGCATGCGTATGATGGCCGTTGTCATGACGGTCATGATGCTTTGGATGGGCTGGAGCCTTCCCGTTGGTGTTCTGCTGTACTACGACGTCTCGTCTGCTTGGCAGGTTATCCAGCAGATTTTTGTGACGCAGAAGGTCATCGACAAGGCGAAGGCCGATGAGGAGGAGCGTCTTAAGAACGCTCCGCTGCAGGTTGAGGTCACTCGTCGCGAGAAGAAGCCGCGCCCGCACAAGAAGAAGTAGTGGGATATCAATCTTATTTAGGTACCTAACTTTTGGAGTACGTTATGTCTGAAGAGATCATCGAGGATATGCTTGAGGAGGTTGCCCCGCAGGTCGCGGGCGATTATCCCGAGATTGCACAGCGCTACAAGGCTGGTGAAGAGCTGACCGATGAGGAGCTCGACACCATTGCCGATGTTGCGATTTCCATCCTGCGTTCCATCCTTTCGCACTTCGATGCCGCCAACTCTCCTATCGATGAGTATGAGGGCGACGAGGGTGAGCTGATTTTGGATGTAACGGCTCCCGACCTTGCTGTTCTCATTGGCCGTCATGGTCGCACTCTTGATGCTCTTCAGGTTATGTTCTCTTTGCTGGTGAGCCGCAAGCTTGGCTTTAGGTATCCGGTTGTAGTGGACGTCGAGGGATACAAGAGTCGCCGTCAGGATAAGGTCGCCTCCATGGCTCAGTCTGCTGCCGAGCGTGCCATCCGCACTCATAAGAGTGTTTCGCTTCCGCCCATGAATGCCTACGAGCGCCGACTGGTTCACATTGCACTTCGTGGCAACGATGCAGTCGATACTCATTCTGAGGGTTCTGACCCTGATCGCCATGTGGTGATTGTTGCTCGATAATCTACTCGAGCTTATGCTAGGGGGACGTGGTTTCCACGTCCCCTTTTTTTGTCAAAAGTTCTCGATACGCTGATTTTTGTCAGAAAGGAGCTTCTGTTGTTTGTACTTACCGATCAGCAGGCTGACGAGATGTTGAGTCGCCTAACTTCCTATTGCAAAGAATATTCCTTGAGCGTAACTGATATTGAGCTGAGGAAATGTATCCAGCATTTGGATTTGGTTCTAGAAACAAATAAGACAACCAATCTCACCCGTATTCTTAACGTAGAAGATGCTGCCGTACTTCATATCCTCGACTCACTTGTTTTGCTCCCCTATATCAATAAGGCTCCTGAGGGAGCTTTGCTCGATATGGGAACAGGTGCGGGCTTCCCTGGTATTCCATTAACCATAACCACGCATCGTAAAGCTACTTATATTGACTCTGTTGGCAAGAAGGTTGATGCGGTTAATTCCTTTGTCCATGCTCTTGGATTGAAACATGCTCATGCGGTTCATGATCGTCTTGAAGAATATGCTCGAAGCCATAAGAAGCAGTTCTCCGTTGTAACCGCCCGCGCACTGGCCCCTCTACCGATTCTTGTTGAGTATGCGGCTCCGTACCTGAAGGATGGAGGGCTATTTGTTATCACCAAGGGCAATCCTTCGGATGAGGAGCTTGCTTCCGGCATGTCAGCAGCTAAGATTTGCGGCTTCACTTTGCTTCTGAATGACGCAATTGATTTGCCTGAAGGCTTGGGTCACAGGGAGTTCATTGTTCTTAAGAAGAGTCATTCAGCATCCGTTTCATTGCCTCGTGCAAATGGCATGGCAAAGAAGAATCCGCTTGCCTAGATGTTTCACGTGAAACATAATGGTTACTAACAGCTTGCAGTGTTTCACGTGAAACATAGCAGTTGCTATCGATTCGGAATGTTTCACGTGAAACATCCTCCGTTTGACAGCTTTAATACACACCAGGAGGGACCGTGGGATTTCGCGACGTTAAGCGTTCTAAGAGCGCAAAAGACACGCGTATCATTGCAATCATCAATCAAAAAGGCGGCGTCGGTAAGTCAACGACGGCTGTAAACCTTGCAGCAGCACTGGGTGAGCAGGGTCGTAAGACACTGATTGTTGATTTTGATCCGCAGGGAAACAGCACCAGTGGATTCGGAATTGAAAAAGAAGACCTTGATCACTGCATCTATGATGCATTGCTGAATGATGTGCCGGCAGAATCGCTGGTTCTTGATACAAATTGCAAAAAGGTATTCGTAATTCCGGCTACAATTCAGCTTGCAGGCGCGGAAATTGAACTCGTAAGCGCAATTGCTCGTGAAACCCGTCTCAAAGATTTGCTTGAGCCGATTCAGGACGAGTTCGATTTTATTTTCATTGACTGCCCTCCTTCGCTCGGCCTGCTTACTATCAACGCTTTGACCGCAGCAGACAGCGTTTTGATTCCGATCCAGTGCGAGTATTACGCACTCGAGGGCGTTACGAAGCTGCTTGAGTCAATGAAGATGGTCAAATCTCGTCTGAACAAGGGCTTAGACACCTACGGTGTGCTTATGACCATGTATGACTCGCGTACTTCTCTATCAAATCAGGTTGTTGAGGAGGTTCAATCGTACTTTGGTGATAAGGCATTTAAGACGTTGATCCCCCGTACGGTTAAAATCTCCGAAGCTCCGTCTTTTGGGGAACCGGTAATTACCTATGCACCTCAAAATAAGGGTGCAAAAGCATATATGAACCTTGCAAAAGAGGTGATCAAGCGTGCCTAGTGTAAAGAAACGTGGCGGATTGGGACGTGGACTCAATGCTTTGGTCTCAGAGGCCGAGTATGAGACCGGTGGTTCGGCTTCATCGGCTTCGAATGCCGCATCTGAAACAAAACTACCTATTGAGGATATCGTTCCCAACCCTAATCAGCCGCGAATTCACTTTAACGAAACTGAACTTCGTGAGTTGAGCGAATCAATCCAAGAACATGGCGTCTTGCAGCCGCTTTTGGTTCGCAAGCATGGAAACGGCTATGAGATCATCGCTGGTGAGCGTCGTTACCAAGCGTCAAAGCTTGCTGGTCTTGAGGAGCTGCCTGTCATCATTAAAGATGTTAATGATGAAGAGATGCTGGCTCTTGCTCTGATCGAAAACCTTCAGCGTTCTGATCTGAATCCCGTCGAAGAGGCTAAGGGCTATCGCCAGCTTATCGATGCCAGCGGTATGACCCAGGAGGCATTGTCGAAGGCAGTCAGCAAGTCACGCTCTGCAATTACAAACTCGCTGCGCCTTCTCGATCTCCCTGAAGTTGTTCAGCAGATGATTTTTGAGGGCAAACTTACTGCTGGTCATGCACGTGCGATTCTTGCAGTTCCCTATGAGGACGCTCGAATTCGACTTGCAGAGAAGGTTGTTGCAGAGGGCCTTTCCGTAAGAGCGACAGAAAATCTTGCTCCGTTGTTTTCTGCCGGAGAGACACCTAAGACGCCGAGGCCTGCAACGCCTCAGTCTTTTAAAAAGGCTGCCCGCGTGCTTCGTCAGGTTTTTAATACCAACGTGCGTGTTAAGAGCTCGCGTGGAAAGAATAAGATTGAGATTGAGTTTAAAGACGAGGAAGAGCTCTCTCGTATTCTTGGCGAAATGATTCAGTTTGATCAAGGAGGCCAAGATGAGGAATAGGATTTTAACTGCGATTGCATTGGCGACGACTGTCGCGGCTGGTGCCTTTGCTGGCTATAAGATCGCGACAGACGATGAACTTCGAGGTCGTTTGCTTCGTAGTGCGCAAGATATTGTCGATACATCCAAGAAGAAAATGGATGTTATGACAGAAGATGTTGCCATGCGTACGGCTCAGGTAACGAAGAATCCCAAGATTAATCAAGGTTGGGTTAGTAACCAATGGGAAAATGTAGGCTATTAGGTACCTAACAATTACTTAGCATATTTTGAGGGGTCCTTGTCTGATTCACGAGGCAAGGACCCCTTATTTTGGCCGTAAAAAATGGGACAGGTAGCAGCTGATTCAAAATTAAGGTCAATAAATAAAACGGCCCCGGTTGCATCTCCTGTAACCGGGGCCGTTCGATGTTTCACATGAAACGTTTTGGGGTGCGACTCCCCTATGCGTTCTTCTGAACTTTGAAGCGCTGCTTCAGCTGTCCGCAAGCGGCGTCAATATCGTTACCACGGGAGTTACGAATCGTGGTCTCGATGCCACGGGACTCAAGACGACGCTGAAGATCCTCAACCTTATGAATCGGCGACGGCTTGAGCGGGCTGCCCTCGATGTCGTTAAGCTGAATCAGGTTGACGTGGCACAACGTTCCCTCGCAGAAGTCACAGAGCGCCTGCATCTCGGGATTCGTATCGTTGACGCCTTCGATCATGGCATACTCATAGGTCGGGCGGCGGCCAGTCTTCTCGGTGTAGAGTTGAAGCGCCTCGTGAAGGCGAAGTAGCGTGTACTTCTTAACACCGGGCATTAGCTTATTGCGTGTCGACTGGATGGCGGAATGCAGGGAAACGGCAAGCGTGAACTGCTCGGGGATGTCGGCAAATTTGCGAATACCGGGAATAACGCCGCTGGTAGAGACGGTGAGGTGACGAGCACCGATACCGATGCCATCGGGGTCGTTGAGGATTCGCAACGCCTTGAGAACCTCGTCGTAGTTGGCAAACGGCTCGCCCTGGCCCATGAAGACAACGCTCGTGACGCGCTCGCCAAAGTCGTTGGATACATGAAGTACCTGGTCGACGATCTCTTGAGCGGTCAGAGAGCGCTTGAGGCCGTTGAGGCCGGTAGCGCAAAAGGCACAGCCCATGCCGCAGCCTGCCTGGGTGGAAACGCAGACGGAAAGCTTGTTGCGACGGGGCATACCGACAGTTTCGACGGAAATGCCGTCGTGGTACTCGAGCAGATACTTGCGCGAGCCATCTTTGGAAACCTGCTTGGTGAGTTCAGTCGGCGTATCAAAGGCAAAAGCCTCTTTAAGCTGCTCGCGGAAAGCCTTGGGAAGGTTGGTCATGTCGTCGAACGAACAAACGTTCTTCTCAAAGACCCATTCGATGAGCTGCTTCGCGCGGAAGGCGGGCTGGCCAAGCTCGGCCACGAGCTCGCGAATATCGTTTTGGCTCAAGTCGCGAATGTCCTGAGATTTAGTCCTGGGATTCATGGAAGCCTTTCGATTTTGGGGAAACGTAGAGGGTATCGCTACAATATGGTATCAGCTGCAGAAATTATAGAGGAGGAGTCTGCCCATGCCGGGTAAAAGCCTAGAGAACATGCACGTAGCGGTCTTGGCGGGCGGTCATTCCGCTGAGCGCGAGATCTCGCTTAATTCGGGAAAGAACGTTGTGGTGGCACTGAAGGAAGCCGGCTACACCTCGGTGGAGCTGCTCGATACGGCCGCTGATGACTTTATGGTAACCATGGCAACCGGCGGCTTTGACGTGGCGTTTATCGCCATGCACGGTGCCGGCGGCGAGGATGGCGCCATGCAAGGCGCCATGGAGACCCTGGGTATCCCCTACACGGCTTCGGGCGTGCTTGCCAGCGCCTGCGGTGCCGACAAGGAGGTCTCTAAGCTCCTGTACGCCAAGGCGGGCATTCCCATTGCCCCCGGCCTTGCGCTCGAGGTGGGCGATGAAGTCGATATCGATCATATCGTCGAGGTTTGTGGCGAGCGCTGCTTTGTGAAGCCGGCCGTCAACGGTTCCAGCTATGGCATTTCCCTGGTCCATGAGCCCTCCGAGCTGCCCGCGGCAATCGCCAAGGCGTTTGAGTACGGCGACAAAGTACTGGTCGAGAAGTGCATCGAGGGTACCGAGATCACCGTCGGCGTATACGGCGAAGATGACGTGCGCGCTCTGCCGATTGTCGAGATTCGTAAGCCCGAGGACTGTGAGTTCTACGATCTGGACGTGAAGTATGTCGACCCTACGGACATCCATCGCATTCCGGCGCAGATTTCACCCGAGAATTACGCTCGTGCCCAGGAGCTTGCCTGTGCTGCTCACAAGGCCCTCGGTTGCCTGGGTATCTCGCGCAGCGACTTTATCGTGAGTGAGGACGGCCCCGTTATCCTCGAGACCAATACCATTCCCGGCATGACCGATACGTCGCTGTATCCGGACGAGATCCGCCACACCGACGACATGACGTTCCCGCAGGTCTGTGACAGCCTGATCCGTATGGGCCTTCGTCGAGCGGGCATTGCATGCTAATCGAGGACGCGGTTTCGTCAGGAACGCCGCAGTTTGTCATCGACTCCTATGCCACGCTTGCCGAACGCGCCAAAACGCAGTCCTTTGGTCTTATCGAGGAAGATGTGATTGTCCTCGATACCGAGACCACAGGTCTTTCGGTGCAGGACAATGAACTGATCGAGATCTCGGCGGCCCGTCTTTCGGGCCGCGAGATCGTCGACCGTTTCGATACCTTCGTGCATCCCAAGCAGCTGATTCCCGCCGAGATTACCGAGCTCACGAGCATTACAAATGCCGATGTGGCAGATGCCCCGTCGGCCGTTGAGGCCGTCGCCGCTCTCGCCGATTTTGTCGGTGGTTGCCCGGTGATCGCACATAACGCCACGTTCGACCGCTCGTTTATCGAGTCGGTCAAAGGCGGCGTCAACGTGAGCGATATTTGGATCGATTCGCTGGCGCTGTCGCGAATCGCGCTTCCGCGCCTGGCCTCGCACAAGCTGTCTTTTATGGCCGATCTGTTTGGCTGTGACTCGGTATCACACCGTGCCAATGCCGACGTCGACGCCCTGTGTGGCGTATGGCGCGTGTTGCTCGTGGCGCTCACCGACTTGCCCCAGGGCCTCATGGCGCGCCTAGCCGACATGCATCCGGATGTGCCTTGGTCCTATCGTCCTATCTTCTCATTCTTGGCAGGGCAGAACCCTGGTTCTATCTTCTCTCTCAGCGCCGCTCGTGCTGACGTTCTCAAGGCCGATCGCGCCGACGATCGGGTGGACGCCGACGAACTGCCGGTCCTCAAGATGCCGAGTCGTGAGGAGATTGAGGCAGACTATGCGCCAGGTGGCCTGGTCAATCGCATGTACCCCACCTACGAGCCGCGTGATGAGCAGATTGCGATGGCGCTCGAGGTCCGCGATGCGCTGGTCACGGGCACTCATCGTGTAATTGAGGCGGGCACGGGCGTCGGCAAATCGATGGCCTATCTGGTGCCTTTTGCCGAGGCAGCACGCCGTAACAACATCACGGTTGGTATTGCGACCAAATCGAACAATCTCGCCGACCAGCTCATGTACCATGAGCTGCCAAAACTTGCCGAGCAACTGGACGGTGGTCTGTCATTTTGCGCTCTCAAGGGGTATGACCACTATCCGTGCCTGCGCAAGCTTGAGCGCATGAGCCGCGGCCAGGCCGAGATTACCACCAAGCGCGATCCGGCGGACACGCTCACGGCGGTCGCGGTCATTATGGCGTACGTCTGCCAATCAGCCGATGGCGACCTCGACTCACTTGGCATTCGGTGGCGCAGCGTCAACCGCCCCGACTTTACGACGGCCTCGCGCGAGTGTGCTCGTCGCCTCTGCCCGTTTTTCCCTGATAAATGTTTGGTCCACGGCGCTCGCCGTCGTGCGGCGCATGCCGATGTGGTGGTCACCAACCATTCCCTGCTGTTCCGCAACGTTGCGGCCGAGGGCAGGATTTTGCCTCCGATTCGTCATTGGGTAATCGACGAGGCCCATTCCATCGAGCGCGAGGCGCGCCGCCAGTGGGCGCGCGTGGTGTCGGCGGACGAGTCACGCGTTCTGTTTGAGCGCCTGGGTGGCTCGCGCACCGGCGCGCTAAGCCAGGTTTCCCGTGATTTGGCACCCTCCGAGGGCTCTACGCTCTATCTGGGCCTTACTGCCAAGGCGACGTCGACGGTTGCGCGCGCGAGCATGGCAATCGCCGACGTGTTCGATGGCGTTCGCGAGCTCGGCCGCCGTGCCCGTGGGGGTTATGACAATGCCAATCTATGGATTGGCCCCGAACTGCGCGAATCTGACGACTGGCATGATTTCTTACAGTCGGCCTACGCTGCCATCGACGCGTTGGAACAGGCTGACAAGAGCGTCGACGCGCTGGTACAAGCCGTCGCCGCCGACAAGCCCGAGGTTGTTGTCGACCTGGGTGATATCTCGCGCCGCTTGCACGAGCTGGCCGAGAACCTCATACTCATCATTGACGGCACCGATGAACAC
>DAWBYD010000303.1:0-7237 GCA_052278285.1 Collinsella sp.
CGTCGCCTCCTTGTTGGAATCCTCTACCTGGTTCTCGACAGCCTCGGCGGCCGCGGCCTCGTTGGCCTCGGTATCGTCGCCGGCCTCTACGGGAATCTTCACGTCCTTCTCCTCAGAGTCAACGGGGGCGGCGCCGGCGGCAGCCGCCTCCGTGCGAGCTTTACGGGCGGACATGATTACTTGTCCTCGTCGTCCACAACCTCGTAGTCGGCGTCGACGACGTCATCGTCGGCAGGCTGGGCACCGGCGGCACCGTCGGTCTGCTGCTGAGCGTCGGCGTAGACAACCTGGGCCAGCTCGTAGGCCACGGACTGCAGGGACTCGCCGGCGGCCTTGATGGCCTCGACGTCAGAGCCCTCGAGCGCCTTCTTGGCGTCGGCGATAGCGGCCTCGGCCTTGGACTTCACGTCGGCGGAAACCTTGTCACCGAGCTCGCTGAGGGTCTGCTCGGTGGAGTAGCACAGGCTGTCGGTCTGGTTGCGGACCTCGACCTCTTCCTTCTGCTTCTTGTCCTCCTCGGCATGAGCCTCGGCGGCCTTGACCATGCGATCGACTTCGTCGTCGGAAAGCGCGGTGGAGCCGGAGATAGTAATCTGCTGCTCCTTGCCGGTGCCCTTGTCCTTAGCGGAGACCTTGACGATACCGTTGGCGTCGATGTCGAAGGTGACCTCGATCTGCGGCACGCCGCGGCGGGCAGCCGGGATGCCGGGCAGCTGGAACTTACCGAGCGACTTGTTGTCGCGGGCAAGCTCGCGCTCGCCCTGGAGCACGTTGATCTCGACGCTGGTCTGGTTGTCGGCAGCGGTGGAGTAAACCTCGGTCTTGGAGGTCGGGATCGTGGTGTTGCGGTCGATCATCTTGGTCATGATGCCGCCCATGGTCTCGACGCCCAGCGACAGCGGGGTAACGTCGAGCAGCAGGATGCCCTCGACGTCGCCGGTAAGCACGCCGCCCTGGACGGCAGCGCCGTCGGCAACGACCTCGTCGGGGTTCACGGACATGTTGGGCTGCTTGCCGGTCATGGTCTTGACGAGCTCCTGGACGGCGGGCATACGGGTGGAGCCGCCGACGAGGATGACCTCGGGCAGATCGGAGAGCTTGAGCTTGGCGTCGCGCAGGGCGTTGGTGACAGGCTGCTTGCAGCGCTCGAGCAGGTCGCGGGTGATCTTCTCGAACTCGGCGCGGGTCAGCGTGTAGTTGAGGTGCAGCGGGCCGGACTGGTTCATGGTGATGAACGGCAGGTTGATGGTGGTCTGCTGGGCGGCGGAGAGCTCCTTCTTGGCGTTCTCGGCGGCCTCCTTCAGACGCTGCAGGGCCATGGGGTCCTGACGCAGGTCGACACCGTTCTCCTGCTGGAACTTATCGGCCATCCAGTCGATGACGCGCTGATCCCAGTCGTCGCCGCCCAGGTGGTTGTCGCCCGAGGTGGACAGAACCTCAAACACGCCGTCTGCGAGGTCAAGGATGGAGACGTCGAAGGTACCGCCGCCCAGGTCGAAGACCAGGATGCGCTGGTCGGTGCCCTGCTTGTCCAGGCCATAGGCCAGAGCAGCAGCGGTCGGCTCGTTGACGATACGCTTGACGTTGAGGCCGGCGATCTTACCGGCGTCCTTGGTGGCCTGCCGCTGGGCGTCGTTGAAGTAGGCCGGGACGGTGATGACGGCGTCGGTGACGGTCTCGCCCAGATACTTCTCGGCGTCGGCCTTCATCTTTGCGAGCGTCATGGCGCTCACCTGCTCAGCGGTGTAATCCTTGCCCTCGATGTCGACGACGGCACGGCCACCCTGGCCCTCCTTGACCTCATACGGCACGGTCTTGATCTCGGAGGTGCACTCGGAGTACTTGCGGCCCATGAAGCGCTTGATGGAGAACACGGTGTTCTTGGGGTTGGTGACAGCCTGGTTCTTAGCGGCCTTACCCACGACGCGGTCGCCGTCGGCACGGAAGCCCACGACGGACGGGGTGGTGCGGTCGCCCTCGGCGTTCACGATGATGGTCGGAGAACCGCCCTCGAGGACGGCCATTGCGGAGTTAGTAGTACCAAGGTCGATACCAAGAATCTTGCCCATTAGAAATTCCCTCTCTCTTGTGCGTTTGCACCGACTCGGCGGTCTGCCGAGCGGTGTTTCGGCTTGTCTTTCAGGATGTAGTGTATCCCCTTATGGGCCGGAATATACAAAATCTAAGTCAATTCATATAAGATTTCTTATTGCCGAGAGTTTAGGTTCGCAAATACGCAGGTAGACGCACTGTTTGAGTTCTCGGCAAATCTATCGAGATCTATGTAGAGATGGCTGAGGTTTGGGTCCGAGGGTGCCTGGGGCTGCCTTGCGGAAAGCTCGTCCCGTTTTGAGCGTGGATTCCGGGTCGCAGTTTCCGCTAGCGGGCCCAACCGGAAACTACGACCCGTTTTTCGGCCAAATAACGGGATGCCCTTTCCGCAGGCGCGCTCAATAGCTCAATATTTCAAGTCACCTTTAGCTAACATTTGCGCAGCTCAACGGCCCCACCTGCGCGTTTTTTAGTAAACCTTGGCATACTCGGCGAACGGTATGAAGATGCCGGTCAGAGGGTATTGCAAACGGTCGCTCCCGTGGTATGTTTTTGCCCGAATCAAACCGGCGCGCATCGCCTGTAGCGTCGGTCAACAGAGAGGAAACTACCATGGCTCATCCCGTAATTGATGCCGACGAGTGCATCGCTTGTGGCGTTTGCGTCGACTCCTGCCCCGCTGGCGTTCTGGAGCTCCAGGACGTCGCTACCGTCGCTGACGAGGACTCCTGCGTCGCCTGTGGCGCTTGCCAGGACGCTTGCCCCGCTGGCGCGATCACCGAGATCGTCGAGGAGTAACAACTCCCCCACTTGCACACTCACAAGTACACCGTGCACAAAAAAGGAGGCCTCCGCATCGCCGCGGAGGCCTCCTTTTGCATATTAGCCACCCGAATCACCTTGGCAGTTGCGGTGGAATAGTTCCTGATTCATGACTTAGGTGCCGATTTTAGGAACTATTTCACCGCAACTTATAAAGACAGTGTCGGGCTAGGACAAATCATCCTCGTAGGGCATTAAATCGGCTAGGTAGCCTTTCTCCTTGAGCATCGCCTCGATCTCGTCGAGGGTCTGTTCGTCCTCCGCCGCAATGCGATGGAAGTGATAGCCGCTCGTCACCGTTAGTAGTGGAAAGCTCTTGCCGCTCTCGATATCGCGCAGATAGCGCTCGACATCGCGGCGGTTGCGGATGTCCAGGTCGGCCGTGATCTTGCCGTACACACGATGGTTGACGATCACGTTGAGCACGGCGCCACCCGCGTCGACGATACTCGTAAGCTCATCGCCCGCCTGCTCCACGCTGTGGCGAACCTTAACAAGACGTGTGGGCACGGCGGGACTACTCGCGGCTTCCTGCAGCACGTAGCCGCGGTTGGTCGCCACGATATCGTGCCCATCAGCGCGCAGCAGGGCGATGTCCTGCACCACGACCTGGCGGCTCACACCCACCTCACGAGCAAGCGCACTGCCCGAAACGGGCTCCTTGGCTCGCTCGAGCACGCCCATGATGGCACGGCGACGCTCGCGGGCATCCATTATTTACCGTCCAGCAAACGCAGGTGCTTAAGCGAAAGGTCGAGAATCGGCGCAGAGTGCGTCAACGCCCCCGAGCTAATGTAGTCGACGCCCAGATCAGCCAGGGAGCGAATATTGTCGGCGTCCACGTTGCCCGAGCACTCGGTCTTGGCACGGCCGGCGATAAGCTCAATCGCGGCAGCCATGTCGTCGTGGGTCATGTTGTCGAACATGATGATATCGGCGCCAGCCTCCACGGCCTCGCGCACCATGTCCAGGTTCTCACACTCAATCTCGACCGTCGCGGTAAACGACGCATGGGCGCGCGCCATCTCGATCGCGCGCGTCACGCCACCGGCGGCATCGATGTGGTTGTCCTTGAGCATGACGGCCGTCGACAGGTTGTAGCGGTGGTTGCTGCCGCCGCCGATCTCAACCGCTGCCTTCTCAAACACGCGCATGCCCGGCGTGGTCTTGCGCGTGTCGACGAGGACGGTCTTGGTGCCCTCGAGCGCCGCGGCCATGCTGTGCGTGTAGGTAGCGATGCCGCTCATGCGCTGCAGGTAGTTGAGTGCCACGCGCTCGCCCGAAAGCAGCACGCGCGCGGCGCCGCGCACCTGACCCACAAGGTCGCCGGCGTGGACCTCGTCGCCATCGGCAACGTCGAGCAGCACCGAGCTCTGCGGATCCAGCAGCTCAAAGGTGCGGGCAAACACATCAAGGCCGGCGATGATGCCATCGGCCTTGGCGATAAGCTCCACCGTGGCGGGACGCGCCGTGGGGCACACGCTCGCCGTGCTCACGTCCTCAAAGGTAATGTCCTCGCGCAGGGCCTGCAGAATCAGATCATCGACGACGAGTTTCATAGTAATGGGATTCATGGTCTACTCCTCCACGGCCTGCGTGCCGGCGGCACGGGCCAAATCATCGATTGCCAGGGTATCGGCGCTCAGGGCGCGATGACGGCCATCGAGCGCGGGATCGCCCGCCTGCTCCACGGCCAGCGACTCGCCGGTGCGCATACGCCAAGCAGCGCGACGACCCCAGACCAGTGCTTCGAGCAGGCTGTTTGATGCAAGGCGGTTCTTGCCGTGAACGCCGTTGCAGGCCGTCTCGCCCGCGGCGTAGAGCTCGGGCATCGAGGTGCGGCCGTCCTTGTCGACCCACACGCCGCCCATAAAGTAGTGCTGCGTGGGCGTAACGGGGATGGGCTCGTCCAAGATGTCGCGTCCGTCCTCCAGGCAGCGTGCGCGAATGTTGGCAAAGTGCCCGGTCACCACGTCGCGCTCGACGGGGGCAAAGCTCAGCCACTCGTGCTCGGTGCCGTCCTGCTTCATCTGCTCGCGAATAGCGGCGGCGACCACATCGCGCGGCTGAAGCTCGTCGGTAAAGCGCTCGCCGGCGGCGTTGAGCAAAATCGCGCCCTCGCCGCGGCAGCTCTCGCTGATCAGGAAGGTGCGGCCCGGCTGCGGCGAGAACAGTCCCGTGGGGTGAATCTGCACGTAGTCCAGATGCTCCATCTTAATGCCATGCTCCTGAGCAATGTAGCAGGCATCGCCCGTGAGCTGCGGGTAGTTGGTCGAGTGGTCATATACGCCGCCGATGCCGCCCGTCGCCCACAGCGTGTGGCAGGCATGGATCTTAAACGGCTCGCCGGCATGCACGCCCTCGGCGGCATTTGTCAGCTCGTCGGCGGGACGAACCGAGTTGTCCTCGTCCACGGAAACGGCGACGACACCGGCACACACCGTGGCGCCGTCACGTTCGCCCGTCAGGATGTCGGTCATGGCCACGTGCTCCAAAATCTGCACGTTATCCAGCTTGCGAACGGCCTGGAGCAGCTTGGTCGTAATCTCCTTGCCGGTGATATCGGCATGGAAGGCAATGCGCGGACGGCTGTGCGCGCCCTCGCGGGTAAAGTCGAGGCTGCCGTCGGCCTTGCGCTCAAAATCCACGCCCATCGCTAGCAAGTCGTTGATGACCGAGCGGCTCGAGCGGATCATGATGTCGACGCTCTCGCGGCGGTTCTCGTAATGGCCGGCGTGCATGGTGTCCTCAAAGAAGGCATCGTAGTCCGAGCCCTCGGGCAGCACGCAGATGCCGCCCTGTGCGAGCATCGAATCGCACTCGTCGACAGCGCCCTTGGAGAGCATGATCACGCGCGTGCTCGTCGGCAGGTTGAGAGCCGCGTACAGGCCCGCTACGCCGCAGCCGGCAATGACGACGTCGCACTCCATGTCGGGGTATTGCTTGGTTTCCATAGGAATCCTCTCCCTTGAATGTGACATAAGGGACCATCCCTCATGCCACATTGTTCTAGCGCGCTGCGTACTCGAGCATGCGGTCGAGCGTAAGTTTGGCCTGGTCGGCAGCCTCGTCCGACACGCTGATCTGCACCTCGCCCTCACCCGTCTCCAGGCAGCGCACGAGCTTTTCGAGCGTGATGAGATCCATGTTGACGCAGGTGGGCTGCACCGCAGGGAAATAGAACTTTTTGCCGGCGCCCTCGCAGCGGCGCTCGAGCTCGTAGAGCACGCCGCGGACCGTCACGATGATGAACTCGCTCGCGTCCGACTCCTCGGCGTACTTGATGATGCCGGCGGTGGAGCCGATGTAGTCGGCCTCGGCCAGAACGTCGGCCTTGCACTCGGGATGCGCCAGCACGAGCGCGTCGGGGTGGGCCTCCGTCGCGTCAACGATCTGCTCGACGGTGATGATGTGGTGGCGCGGGCAGTAGCCCTTGTTGAGGATGACGTGCTTTTGCGGCACCTGCTCGGCTACGAAGCGACCCAGGTTTTGGTCGGGAATGAACAGGACATGCTGCTGCGGCAGCTCGGACACAATCTTGACGGCGTTGGAGCTGGTGACACACACATCACTCCAGCTCTTGATCTCGACCGTGGAGTTGACGTAGCAGACCACGGCAAGGTCGTCACCGTACTCGGCGCGCGCCGCGTCGACCGTCTCACGCTTGACCATGTGCGCCATGGGGCAGTCCGCGCCCGGCTCGGGCAGCAGCACGGTCTTGGTGGGGTTGAGCAGCTTGGCACTCTCGCCCATAAACTCCACGCCGCACAGCACGATGGTCTGCTGCGGCAGGCTCTTGGCAAGCTTTGCCAGGTAAAAGCTGTCGCCGACGTAATCAGCCACGGCCTGTACCTCGGGCGCCACGTAATAGTGCGCTAGGATCACCGCGTCACGTTGGGTTTTTAGTTGTTGAATGGCCTCGACAAGCTCTGCGGGCACCAGTGCCGCGCGCTCCGTTGCCGTCGTTGCCGATGCTAGGCCGGCCGCGATATCGCGTGCAAGCTCCGACGCATCCATGTTCGCGCTCTGTGCCATCAAGGCCCCTCTCTTTTGGCGAATCTTGGGGCTTTAGTATGACACCTAGGTTTACAGCTGACAAGACAGCTGTAAACCTAGGTGTAAAGTTGAAATAAAGATTCAATCATGCGGCAGGTCCATTTTCGAACTGGCAAGCTGAGGATAGCCGAGCTCTCGATAGCGCAGGAGGCATCTTTCGCCACCGCAATACCGCTCGGCGCGAGTTGCGCGACGTGGGGCGCAAATGGGACACGCCTCCGCGAGCGGTCCGCACCCAATGTGGCAAAATCGAACTACTAAGGGGGCTCAGAATGCTCAAGATTATTGCCTGCGACGACGACGTCGC
>DAWBYD010000304.1:0-6070 GCA_052278285.1 Collinsella sp.
AAAACCGCGTAACTCTAGTAGTTGGCTTCGTAGCCGTTGCCGTCGCCGGTGGGCGCTTCGTAGTAGTCCGAATCGCTCGAATCGCTTGAGTCATCGGAATCGTCAGAGCTGACCGATGAGGTTGCGGTACCGTTTGCGTAGTCGTCAGACGTGTTGTTGTTCAGGTCGCCAATCGTAGAGCTGGAACCGTCGGAAAGGCCCATGGTGTTGGGACCCTTGGGATCCTTGCCAGCATCGACGCGCTCCATCATTTCCTTGAGCTCGTCCTCGTAGACAAAGACGTAGCTCACACCGTCGATCATGGTGCTGTCGTCGGCATACGAGGGCAGGTTGGCCGAGTAGATACCGTCGACATCCATACCGCGCATGGCGTTGACCGTAGCCACGATATCCTGAACGCTCATATCGGTTACGAGCATATCGGACAGCGAATTAACCAGGCCAAAAATCTTCGTGGCATCGAAGTTATTGAGAATCTGGTTGGCAAGGGCGCCAAGCACCTGACGCTGGTGGCGCATGCGCGTGTAATCGCCGTCGGCATAGGTATAGCGGCAGCGGGCATAGGTAAGGGCGGTGGCACCGTCCATATGCTGCTGGCCAGCGGTAATCTTAATATCCAGGTGCTCAGGGTCGTCAACATCATCGGTTGCGTTAATGTCGATACCGCCAACCGAATCAATCAGCGCCTGCATACCGTCGAAGCTGACCTCGGCATAGTGGGAAATCTGAACACCGCACAGCTCGTTGACCGCCTCGACCATGGCCTCGGCGCCGCCAACGGTATGGCAGGCGTTGATCTTCATGGTCTCGCCCTTGTACTCGACCTTGGTGTCGCGCGGAACGGAAATGAGCGTCGCCTGCTTTTGCGTGGGGTCGATGCGTGCCAAGATAATCGAGTCGGCACGATACGTATCCTCGCCCGGACGGCCGTCGGTGCCAAGAAGCAGCACGTAGAACGGATCCTTTGCCTCATCGGTGTCAACCAGAACCCGACGCAGATTGTCGGTAATGACATTAGAATCGCCGAGCTTGCCCATAATGGTGGCAAACCACAGGCCGGCAGCGGTAGTGGCACTCAGTAGCACGCCAAGCACGACAATGAGCGCGACGTGACGAATCGTGTGGCTACGACGACGTTGACGAGCGCGCTCGGAATAGCGAGCCACGTTATCGCGACTGTAGATCTTGGCCTGCGCACCAGTTGAGGGTCTTCGGGTGCTAGTATCCGCGAGGGGCTTTTTATTAAACATAGGCAACCTGTATTAGTAGATGACGGGATCGGGGACGGTAGCATGCTCGACATGCGCGCCGAGCGCCTGCAGCTTTTCGACAAACTGCTCGTAGCCGCGCTTGATGTGATGGATGGCCGAAACCTCGGTCGTCCCGTCGGCGATCAAGCCCGCTACGACGAGGGCCGCTCCGCCACGCAGATCGGGCGAGGTAACCTGTGCACCCGAGAAGCCCTTGACGCCATGAATCATGGCATGATGACTCTCGATACGAATGTCGGCACCCATGCGCACCAGCTCAGAAGCAAACATAAAGCGATTCTCGAAGATGTTCTCGGTAATAACGGAACTGCCGTCGGCGAGAGCGGAGAGCACCATAATCTGCGCCTGCATGTCCGTCGGGAAGCCGGGGAACGGAAGCGTCTGGATGTCGACCGGCTTGATACGCTCGGCACGGTTCACATGGACGCCATCCTCGACGCGCTCGCAGTCGATACCCATGAGCTCCATCTTCTTGAGCACCATGCCCAAGTGAATAGGGCAAAAGCCCGTGACATCGACACCGCGATCGTCGGCCATCAACGCACCGGCAACGATAAAGGTACCGGCCTCGATGCGGTCGCCCACCACGCGATGGGTAACGGGATGGAGCTCTTCCACGCCTTCGATAGTCACGACGGGCGTACCGGCGCCTACAATCTTGGCGCCCATCTCGTTGAGCATGTTGGCGAGATCGACGATCTCGGGCTCGCGGGCGGCATTGTCGATAACCGTGGTGCCCTGCGCGCGCACGGATGCCATAATGAGGTTCTCGGTCGCACCGACACTGGCGAACTCGAGCGTGACGGTGGTACCGCGCAGACCTTGGGGCGCATTAGCGTTGATGTAACCGTGGGCGGTATCGAACTCAACGCCCAGGGCCTCAAGACCAAGAATGTGCATATCGATCTTGCGAGCACCCAGGTTGCAGCCGCCCGGCATGGCGATCTTGGCGCGATGGAAGCGACCCAGCAGGGGTCCCATCACGGCGGTGGAAGCACGCATCTTGGCAACGAGCTCGTAGGGGGCCTCCCAAGAATCGACCTGAGAGGTATCAATCTCGAGCGTGTGCTCGTCGAGAACATCGATCGTAGCGCCCATGCCCTTGAGCACCTTGCCCATCACGTGGACATCGGAAATATCGGGCACGTTCTGCAGCGTCGTCTTGCCCGGCGCCAGAAGCGTTGCCGCCATGAGTTTGAGTGCGGAGTTCTTGGCACCCGAGACGGGCACGGAGCCTCCGATGGCGTGGCCACCCTCAACGCGGATAATATCCAAGGTCTACCCTTTCAAAAAGCATGCCCGGGATGGCTGGGCCATCCCGGGCATGATGTGTTCGCAAATGGTCGAACGCTAAATCGTTTGACTATTGGGCAAGCTTGAGCTTACACCATGCGATTTCATTATAGAGGTAGGCGCGGCGTGCATCATCCTCCGACAAATTACCCAGCTTCTCTTCAAAACCTTGAATATCAGCTTTAAGCTTGTCGGCATCGACGGTCGCCAAATCGCAAGCGCGCTCGGCGAGAACGGTCACGACATCGTCCGCAACCTGGGCATAGCCGCCGGCCACGGCAAACGTGTGGTCGACAGTGCCCATGGCCTTATCGGAAACGCGAACGTAACCGCGGTCGATCGTGCAGATCTCGCTGGAGTGAGCAGGCAGAACGCCAAACTCGCCATCCGTGGACGGAATCGACACAAACGCAGCGTCGCCCTCATAGGCGCAGCTCACGGGGCACACGATGCGGATACGCATAACCTACTTCTCCCCCATCTTGCGGGCGCGCTCGCGCACGTCCTCAATCGTGGAAGCATAGCGGAAAGCCTGCTCGGGCAGGTCATCGGCCTTGCCGTCGACAATCTCGGCGAAAGAGCGGACGGTATCCTCGACGCGGACGTAGACACCGGGGTTGCCGGTGAACTTCTCGGCGACGTGGAAGGACTGCGAGAGGAACTGCTGAATCTTACGGGCACGGTTGACCGTAAGGCGCTGCTCCTCGGACAGCTCGTCCATACCCAGAATGGCGATGATGTCCTGAAGGTCGGAGTACTCCTGCAGGAGCTCCTGGACCTTGACGGCGACACGGTAGTGTTCCTCGCCGACGATCGAGGGATCGAGAGCGTCGGAGGAAGACGCGAGCGGGTCGATAGCCGGGAACAGGCCGAGCGACGAAATGCTACGCGAAAGAACCGTGGTGGCGTCGAGGTGCGTAAACGTCGTGGCAGGCGCCGGGTCGGTCAGGTCGTCTGCGGGGACGTAGACAGCCTGGACGGAGGTAATGGAGCCCGTCTTGGTCGAGGTAATGCGCTCCTGGAGGTCGCCCATCTCGGTTGCCAGCGTGGGCTGGTAGCCAACGGCGGACGGCATACGGCCCAGCAGTGCGGAAACCTCGGAACCTGCCTGGGAGAAGCGGAAGATGTTGTCGATGAACAGCAGAACGTCCTGGCCACGATCACGGAAATACTCAGCGGTAGTAAGGCCGGCCAGACCGATGCGCAGACGCGCTCCGGGCGGCGCGTTCATCTGACCATAGACCAAGCAGGTCTTGTCGATAACGCCAGACTCGCTCATCTCGAGGAACAGGTCGGTGCCCTCACGGGTACGCTCGCCGACGCCGGTGAACACCGAGGTGCCGCCGTGCTCCTGGGCGAGGTTGTTGATGAGCTCCTGAATCAGAACGGTCTTGCCGACGCCGGCGCCGCCGAACAAGCCTGTCTTGCCGCCACGGATGTAGGGCTCGAGCAGGTCGACGGCCTTGATGCCGGTCTCGAAGATCTCGGTTTTGGTGGTGAGCTCGTCGAAACGGGGCGCTGCATGGTGGATGGGGTAGAACTCCTCCACCTCGGGCATGGGCTTGCCGTCGACGGGCTTGCCCATGACGTTCCAAATGCGGCCGAGCGTCTTGGGGCCGACCGGCATCTTCATGGGCTCACCGGTATCGGTGGCGATGAGGCCGCGCTGCAGGCCGTCGGTCGAGGACATGGCGACCGTGCGGACGACGCCGCCCGGAAGCTGGCTCTCGACCTCGAGGATCGTGCTCAGGTGACCGATCGGGGTCTCGGCCTCGACCGTGAGCGCGTTGTAGATCGGGGGCACCGCGCCGTCAAACTTGACGTCGACGACAGGGCCGATGATTCGCACGATGCGACCATCACCGGCAGTCGTCTTCTTGGTGGCTTCCTCGACCGCAAGCTTTACGGTGTTATTAGCCATTACTGTTCCTCCAATGCTGAGGCTCCGCCGACGATCTCGTTAATCTCGGTCGTGATCGAAGCCTGGCGCACGCGACTATACGTGCGGGTAAGGGTCGAGATGATCGCGGTGGCGTTTTCCGTCGCGGAGTGCATGGCCTTGCGGCGTGCACCCTGCTCGGCAGCCGCCGAATCGATCAGGGCCTGGTAGATGACCGTCAGGATATAAGACGGCACAAGCTTGCCGAGAACATGCTCGGGAGAGGGCACGAACTCGAACGTGGACGAGATGCGCTTAGGGGCGTCGGTCTCGTTCTTACGCGGACCGTGGGCCATAGCGATCATCTCGGGGTCGAGCGGCAACAGATGCTCGACGCGAAGCTCCTGATCCACGCGGTTCTTGGCGTGGTGGTAGACAAGCTCGACACGGTCAAGCTCACCGGCACGATACGCATCGCAGATATGAGAGGAGATCATGCGGGCCTGATTGAAATCGGGCTCAGAGGAGTTGCCCTCAAAGTGCATGACGACGTTTGCGCGGTCACGGAAATACGTGGCCGGTTTGCGCCCACACGCGATAATCTCGCACTCGATGCCGTCGTTCGCCCAAGAAGCGGCGAGCTTTTCGGCCGTGCGCTCCACCGTCGTATTGAAACCGCCGGCAAGGCCGCGGTCCGAGGCAATAACGACAATCAGGCCATGCTTGACGCTCTCATGCTTCTGCAGCATGGGATCGGTGCCCGAACAGGAGGCGTCGCCGGCGACCGTCAACATGACGTCGGTCAGCGCCTCCTTATAGGGCTCGGCCTGCTTGGAGCGATCGAGGGCACGACGGATCTTGGCCGTAGAGACCATCTCCATCGTGCGCGTGATCTGCTTGGTCGTGGTAACCGAGGAGATTCGCTTCTTAATGTCGCGAAGGTTGGCCATGGGGCTTAGTTCTCCTCTGATCCAGAAACATCCGAATGGTGCTTGGCCATGAACTGCTGCTTGAAATCGCCGATGACGCGCAAGAGCTCAGCCTTAGTGTCATCATCGATCTTCTTGGCGCGAACCTTGTCGAGCAGCGAGCCAAAGCCATTGTCCATGTACTCGATGAGCTCGGCACGGAAAGGCAGCACGTCGGCAATCTCCAGGTCATCCAGGAAGCCCTCGTTGCCAGCGAACAGCGTAACGATCTGCTCGCCAACCTCAAACGGCTTGTAACGCGGCTGCTTAAGGAGCTCAGTCATGCGAGCGCCGTGGGTAAGCTGCTTTTGCGTGGCCTCGTCGAGGTCGGAGCCGAACTGCGTGAAGCCGGCGAGCTCCTGGTACGAAGCAAGGTCCAGACGGAGGTTGCCGGCGCCCTGCTTCATGGCCTTGGTCTGCGCGTCGCCACCGACGCGGGACACGGAAATGCCCACGTCGACTGCCGGGCGCTGGCCCTGGAAGAAGAGCTCGGACTGCAGGTAGATCTGACCATCGGTAATGGAAATGACGTTGGTCGGAATGTAGGCCGAGACGTCGCCGTCCTGGGTCTCGATGATCGGAAGAGCCGTCATGGAGCCATAACCGTTCTTCTTGGACATCTTGACTGCACGCTCGAGCAGACGAGAGTGCAGGTAGAA
>DAWBYD010000305.1:0-4900 GCA_052278285.1 Collinsella sp.
GTTGGAGCCAGGAGCCATACCCAGACCGCCCACTAGGCCGGCGCACAGGTCGCTCACGATGTCGCCGTACAGGTTGGGCAGCACCAGGACATCGAAGTCGTTGGGGTTCTGGACCAGGCCCATGCAGGTGGCGTCGACAATCTTGTCGTTGAACTCGATATCGGGATAGTTGGCGGCCACCTCGCGCGCCACGCGCAGGAACAGGCCGTCGGTCGCCTTCATGATGTTGGCCTTATGCACGGCCGTCACCTTTTTGCGGCCGCAGCGGCGAGCATACTCAAAGGCATACTCCACAATGCGGCGGCTCTTGGCGATGGAGATGGGCTTGATCGAGATCGCGGAATCCGCGGCGAAGGTCTTCTGGCCCGAACGCTCGACGAGCTGCGAGAGCTCCTCGACCTCGGCAGCGCCCTCATCGAACTCGATGCCGGCGTAGAGGTCCTCGGTGTTCTCGCGCACGATGACCAGGTCGACGTCGCGGAAGCGCGAGCCGTCGCCCGGCTGCGACAGGCAGGGGCGCACGCAGGCGTACAGGTCAAAATGCTTGCGCAGGGCCACGTTGACGCTGCGGAAACCCGTGCCGACCGGCGTGGTGATGGGGCCCTTGATGGCAACCTTGGTCTCGGCGATCGCATCGAGCACGTGCTGGGGCAGCGGCGTGCCAAACTCGTCCATGACGCCGGCACCGGCCTCCTGGACGTTCCAATTGATCTGGACACCGGCAGCCTCGACCACGCGGCGCATGGCCTGCGTAATCTCGGGACCGATACCGTCACCGGGAATCAGGACTACATCGTGCGCCATAATCTGTTACTCCTCGTCTTCGGCGTCGTCAGATTTTTTAACGCTAGCACGCTTCTTCTTTTTGGAGAGATCCAGGCCAAAACGTTTAACAAGCATTTCGCAAATCTCGCTCGAACGGGCCTTGAGATAGCTGCCCTTGCCGTTCTCGGCATCGAATTTAAGGCGCAGCGCAAGCTTCTCGGCAACCTCGGCGTCGATCTCGCCCTGGCAAAACTCATACAGGCAACCGAGCATGTCGCGATACTCAAGGTCGCCGTGGTAGCACTGGATGGCCTCGTCCAGGATGGGCCAAGCCTCGCGCGAACGCTCGACGCTCGTGGCACCCCACACGCACAGCAGGCGGAAGGCGGCATAGCGCAGCGTGGAGGAGATCTCGTCGAACAGCGCAGTCTCGGCGCCCTCAAAGGCATCGCCCAGCTGCTCGGGGCAGGTAGTAGCGAGCGCCGTCAGGGCATCGAGGGCCTCCCAGCGGGTCTGCGCCTCGGGGCGGTCGAGCGCCTCGATCAGCGCGGGTACGCAGGGCACGACGCGCTGCGGATCGCGCTCGGCAAGCAGGTGCAGCACGCGGGCGGCAAACTGGCGGATGCGGCGCGTGGGGCAGCCGAGCTCCTTGACCAGACGGTCGACGGCGTTCTCGTTCTCCTCTGCCAGCTGAAGCTGTGCCAGCTCCTCGTCGGTGAGCTGTTCGTCTTTGTTTTCTGCCATAGTTACCTCTTCTTACTATTTCTTAGCGTGCTTGCCAGCACCCTTGCTGTCATCGGTGACCGAGATGAGCTGTCGGTCGGCCGCGCCATTGCGACGCGCACGGCGGCGTTCCTCAGCGTCGCCCGCGTCGGCGGCGGCGCGATGAGCCTTGTTAACGTTAAAGACCTCGTCGTGCTTGCGCCACGGACCGACGGACTCGCCAAAGCTCATCTTAAGACCGGCGATAAAGCCGCCGAGCCAGCCGATCGGCGCAAACTGCACCAGCGGGAACAGTGAGAACACCCAGGTCAGCAGGACGACTGCCGCCGCGCCTGCAAAGTTGGCGATCCAGTAGTCGCGCTTGGTGATCACGCGCTTTTCGCAGGCCCACTGGCCGCACAAAAAGCCAATGTAGATCGCAAAGAGAAAGAGCACCAGCGCAAGCACCACGAACGTCCAGCTCATGGGCGCTGCTCCCCGTGATGGTGGCCGCAGCAGCACTCGTGGCCGTCGTCATGGCCGTGGCCGCCGCAGCACTCGTGGTCCTCGCCGTGATGGTGACCGCAACCGCACTCATGGTCGTCGCCGTGCTCGCCGCAACCGCAGCCTTCCTCGTGAGCACCATGCTCCTCGGGACGATACTGCGACCAGTCCAGACCGGCGGCGATGGCGTCGGCCTCCTCCTTATAGAGGACCGTGATGGCCTGGGTGCCCAGCTTGGCACCACCGATGGCGTCGAGCATGTCGTAGAGCGTAAAGGCCACGTCGGCGCCGGGCAGTGCAAGCTCGCGGTCGTCGGCATAGGCGAGCGCCAAGCGCAGGTCCTTGATGAAGTGCTCGACCATAAAGCCGGGCTTGTAGTCGCCGTCGAGCGCCTTGGGAGCCAGGCTCTCCATGGCGCCGGACTTGCCGGTGCCGCCCAGGATCATCTGACGGGTCTTCTCCAGATCGAGGCCGCTCAGCTCGGCAAACGCCATGGCGTCTGCCATGCCGACCATACAGGCGCCCAGCGACACCTGGTTGGCGAGCTTGGCAGCCTGGCCCTTGCCGGCGCCGTCGAAGCAGCAGATGTTGGCCGCGAAGGTGGAAAGGATATCGCGGACCGAGGCAATGTCGTTCTCGGTAGCGCCCACGATAGCCGTGAGCGTGCCGGCGATAGCTCCCGACTCGCCGCCGGTGACGGGGCAGTCAAACGCCATGCGGCCGGAAACCTGGGCGGCCTCGGCAATGTCGCGCGCCAGCTCGGGCGAGCTCGTGGTGAGGTCGATCAGGACCGCGCCGGGCTTAGTGCACGCGAGCAGACCGTCGCCCGCCAGGTAGAGCTCCTCGACCTCGGAGGGATAACCCACCATGGTAAAGACGACGTCGGCGTTCGCCACGGCATCTGCCGGCGTATCGGCCCAAGCGGCACCGCGCTCGATAAGCGTGGCGGCCTTGGACTTGGTGCGGTTGTTGACCGTGACGGGATAGCCGGCGTCCAGAATGTGGCCGGCGATGGGGGCACCCATAATTCCGGTGCCGATAAATGCGACAGAGAGCTTGTTTGCCATGAAACCTTTCCTTTTGGGTTGGGTGTTGTTACCAGGTTGAATACTCGGTGCCAGCGTTTGGGCTGTGAGTCGAGGGCGATTACGGACGCAGCGCTTGCCTACTGGCCGCGCACGCGGCGGGCGATGCGGTCGGAAAGCGACGCCTTGTCGGCGCGGTTCTTACCCCAAAACGCGCAGGCCACCATGCCGGGGCCCACGTGCGAGCCAATGGTGGGGCCCACGGAGCTGCGAATGATTGTGACGTCGGCGCAGCCTTCCTCCTTGCGGATGGCGGCTTCGAGCCAGTCGCCGTCCTTTTCGGCATCGGCCGTCATGATGGCGATGGGCATGGTGCGGTCGGGCACGTAGTTCTCGCGGAACGACTTGAGGATGGACTTGAGTGCCTTCTTGCGGCCGCGGTTGACGCCGATCAGCGACAGCGAGCCGGCAAGGTCGTAGGAGAGCTCGGGCTTGACATCGAGCTTTGCCGTGAGCTGCGCCGCCGCGGGCGGAATGCGGCCGCCGGCAGCCAGTGCGTCGAAGCTCTCGAGCGTAAAGTAGCCGTGGACGTAGGTCTTTGCCTCGTTTGCCCAATCGACCAGCTGCTTGGCGGTCAGTCCCGCCGAACGCTGGCGCACGGCCTCGAGCGCCAAGAGCGCGCCGGTCGCACAGGGCAGAGCGTTGTCGACCACGTAAAGCTCAAAATCGGGATACTCGGCGCGCACGGCATCTGCCGCCTGGCACGCGGAGTTGTAGCTCGACGACAGCGCCGAGGTAAAGCACAGGTAGACCGTGGGCGTGCCCTCTTTGGCGCACTCGGTAAAGAACTCGATATAGCGACCGAGCGACACAGCCGAGGTGGACACGCGGGCACCGGCGCGCATCCGGTCGTAGAACTCCTTGGGTGTGATGCTCGACCAGATGTCGTCCGTGCGCTCTTCGCCATCGATAATGAAGGGGAAACCCAGGATATCGACATCGAGGTTCGCGGCGACCTCGGGGCTAAAGTCGCAGCAGGTATCGACGACGATGCGGCAACGGTCCGAATGACCGGCGGATGCGGCCTTGTCCATCAAAGCGACTCCTTACGTAAAAAGGCGGCCACCCGCATGGGATGGCCGCCAACCGTTAACTCATGCAAGTTAACGTATTTTACTCGTCAAGTGTTTCGATGCGGGGCTTGATGATGCCATATCCACCATTCTTACGGTGATACACCACATTGATGAGGCCAGTCGTCGCGTTCTCGAACACGTAGAAGTCGTGGCCCAGCAGATCTGTCTGCACCAGCGCCTGCTCCTCAGTCATCGGGGTAACGTCGATAACCTTCTCGCGGACGAGCAGGTCGTCCTCTTCCTCGGGCAGCAGCAGGTCGGCCAGATCCTCGACGCGCTCGACCGGTGCGACATCCGCTGCACTGGCACCGCCCTGGCGGTTGTCCACGACCTTGGTCTTGAACTTGCGCAGCTGGCGGGTGACCTTATCGGCGGAGAGATCGATGGCGGCATACATATCTGCGCCGTGCTCGGCAACGCGAATCACAGAGCCGCGGGCACGAACCGTGACCTCGACGATTGCCGGGTTGGGGTTCGAGGGGTTCTTCTCATAGCGAAGCACGACGTCGACTGTCATGGGCTCGATATCGAAAACCTTGAGCGCCTCGCCGATCTTCTCATCCACATGCGCACGCAGAGCATCGGTTACCGTCGTCTTGCGTCCAGAAACCTTGATATCCATACGTGGCTCCAATCTGCCTCGGGGACTTACTGTACTGGCTATGTACCCATTGCCGTGCATTTAATCACGCGGATTCCTAAAGCCCCGAATAACGATTGCTTGATACCGCATACCGAAGTCTCGTACTTATCCATGGCAAAGTGCGC
>DAWBYD010000306.1:0-21821 GCA_052278285.1 Collinsella sp.
GCCGGGCGGGACGAGTAAGGTTGCTGCTCTACAGTCCTGCGCAAGACGGAAAGCACTTTAAGTGCTTTCCTTTGCGTGCGGTACTCGCGACATACTTAATCGCCCCGTCCGGCGGGCGAGCGGCGGAAACTCGGTCGGTCCAGAGCGATATCGTGCGAACGGAATTCTGGCTGATGATCTGTTCGCGACAAAGACTCGATAGGTAGCCCCCTCTATGCCCTTTTATAAGTTGCGGTGAAATAGGGACTGAATTTGGGGGTGAATCGTTTAAACAGTCCCTATTTCACCGCAACTTATTTGGGGATGAAAAAGGCGGAGGCCCTGGAGAGGGACTCCGCCTTATATACAGGGGGCGATGTTATTCGCGGGCTGGGGGATTAGACCAGGCGGGCGTTGATCGTCTTGGCGATCTCGGCGGCGTCGGTGGAACCCTTGACGGTGGCACGGAAGTCCTCGTCCATGAGCGCCTCGGCGACCTTGGACAGGATCTTGAGGTGCGTAGTGCCGGCCTGGGCACCGGGGATGAGCAGGGCGATAGCCACGTTGACGGGAGCGCCGTCCATGGTGTCCCAACCGGTCACGCCGGACTCGTCCTTGACGACGATGACGGCAGCCTCGGTAATGGCGTCGGACTTGGCATGCGGGATGGCGAAGCCCTCCATCATGCCCGTGGTGCCCTCGGCCTCGCGGGCCAGGAAGGCGTTCATCACGGCGTCGGCGTCGCTGGCGATACCGGCCTTGACGGCCTGGTTGGAAACGAAGCTCAGAGCCTCGTCACGAGAAGCGAAGTCCTCGGCGACAAAGACATTCTCGACCTTCACGAAGTCGGCAGCATCGGCCTTGGGAGCCTCGACGGCAGCGGCCTTGGGGGCCTCAACGGGCTTGGCTGCAGGAGCGGCCTTCTGATTCTTCTCGAAGTCGTACTTCTTGAAGGCCACGAACAGGATGCCACCGACCACGGCGCCGATGAGGATCGCGAGGACCCACAGCGGACCGTTCTCGACAACGGGCAGGACCAGGAAGCCACCGTGAGGCGCCGGATCGTGAACGTTGAACATAATGGTCAGGATCGAAGCGATAGAGGAACCGAGCATCATGATGGGCATGACGGGCCAGATGTTCTTGGTCATGAACGGAATGGCGCCCTCGGTGATGTGGGTGCAACCAAGGATGAGGTTGACGACACCGGCGTCATGGTCCTCCTGGCTAAAGTACTTCTTGCCGACAACGACGGCGAAGGTGGTGATCAGCGGCGGAACGATGCAGGCGGCGGAGACGGCAGCCATGAAGTTGGTGCCGAAGTTGTAGGTATCGGTGCCAACACCGGCGGCCAGTGCCTCGGTGAGCATAGCGGTACCGGTAACGTAAGCAGCCTTGTTGACCGGGCCGCCCATGTCAAAGGCGCACATGCAGCCGATGGCAAGACCCAGGACAACGGCGCCAGAGGCGGACAGGCCCTTGAGGAAGTCCATCATGGCGGTGTTGATGGCAGCCATGGGGCCGGAAATGCCGAGCATGACCAGACCGACGATGGCGGTCGAGAACAGCGGGTACAGGAAGATAGCCTTGAGGCCGTCCAGGTTCTTGGGCAGACCGGCAAAGACCTTCTCGAGCAGCAGGATGACATAACCGGCGAGGAAGCCACCGACGATGCCGCCCAGGAAGCCGAAGCCCACGCCGGCGCCACCGGCGTCGATCATGCCGGTCTCGGCGTTAACAGGCAGGCCCTGGATGGCGATCATACCGGCAACGAAACCGGGAACGAGCGCCGGGCGCTTGCCGATGGACTCGGCGATGTAGGCGGAAAGCACCGGAACCATGAGGTTCATGGCGATGCCGCCGATGATCTTGAGCATCGCAGCAAAGCTGTTGTAGTCAGACGCCGTCGAATCGAAGGACGTAATGCCCCACAGGAACGAAACGGCGGTCAGAACACCACCGGCAACGACGAAGACCAGCATGTGGCTGACGCCGTTCATGAGGTGCTTGTAGATGATGTGGCCGATGGACTCCTTCTCCTCGACCTCGTCCTCGACATCGGCAGCGGCTGCAACCGTGCTGTCGCCCTTGGCGGCGAGCGCGCGGTCAATCAGCTTACCGGCGGCCTCAACGGACAGGGCCTTGGAAACACCAACGGAAACCATGGGCTTGCCGGCGAAACGCTCAGCCTGGACATCCTTGTCGGCTGCGACGACGACGGCCTTGGCACCAGCGATCTCACTCTTGGTGAGCTCGTTCTCGACACCGACCTGGCCATGAGTCTCGACCTTAATGGTCAGACCGCGCTCGGCAGCTGCCTTCTCCAGCGCCTCCTTCGCCATGAAGGTGTGCGCAATGCCGGTCGGGCAACCGGTCGCGGCGATGATGTCAAACTTAGCCATGTGTCCCTCCTTCTTGAGTACAGCGCCCGCGGGCGCTCCCCTACACGCGCTTCGATGCGCGTTTTTCCACAACTGAAAGATACCAACCTACCGTCCGCGTGAGAAGAGCTAAGGTGCAAATCTCCGGTGAAAGGTTCTTTCATAACCGTAAACGGTAAGTGAAAGTTTACCATCAACACTTGAAACGGCAAGGTGTATCTTGTAATTGAAAATGCCCGTATACTATGGCATTGCAAATCAAGCTAGATTTTCATGCCAACCAGGAGCCATCCATGACCGATAGTAGCAAGAGCGCACTTTCCCTCATTAGCACCCATCAGGGATACAGCGAGTCCGAGCAGCGCATTGTCGACTATATATTGGAGCACCAGTCCGAGGCGCCACGCCTCACGGCCGCTCAGCTCTCGCGCGCCGCCGCCACGTCCGAGGCGACCGTTTCGCGCTTCTGCCGCAAGCTTGGCTTTGGTAGCTTCCGCAGCTTTCAGTTTTCGTTGGCGAGGGATTTGGAAAGCCAGCGTAACGAGGGCCTGACTGACGAGGTCTCGCTCGACAATATGGAGCAGAGCCTAAAAAATATCCTCGCCGCCAAGGTGAGTGAGCTTAATGCGACCATCGACGGCATAGATCACGACACGTTGGCCGCAGTTGTACACGCGCTTAAGAATGCCGGCGTTATTGAGTTCGCCGCCGTGGGCAATACGAACGCGGTCGCGCTCGATGCGACGTTTAAGTTTTCGCAGCTGGGCCTGCGCTGCATGGCGAGCACCATTAGCGAGACATCAATCGGCTTTGCGCTCACGTTACGCCCGGGTGACGTCATCGTGCTAATCTCAAACTCTGGCAAATCGCGCCGACTGAATCGCATGGCAAAAGCGGCTCACAACTGCGGCGCAACCGTAGTCGTCATCAGCAGCGACAGTAAATCCCCGCTCGCGCGCCTGGCAGACTACACTTTTAACACCGTCAACCACGAAGCGCTGCTGACAACGGGCGACTTTGCGTTCTCTAAGATCAGCGCCACGATGATCATCGAAGTCATCTACAACTTCCTGCTGCCCGAGATTGAAGACGCTCGCGAGCATATCAGCTACTACGAGGAGCTCATCCAGCCGGATAAGGTCGTTGAGTAAAACGCGTAGTGGGACAAAAATTTCAGTCCATTTTGTCCCACCAACACCGCTGATACGACCTAACCTCGAGCTTCTTCGAGCATCTGCTTCGCGTGGGCCAAGCTTGCCTCGGACTGATCGCCGCTCAACATGCGGGCGATCTCGGCGGTACGCGCTTCACCGGTTACCTCGTCCAAATGCGTCTGGGGAACATCGCCCGGTTCCTTGCTGACGACATAATGCTTGTCAGCCATGACGGCGACCTGCGCCAAGTGGGTTACGACAATCACCTGATGCGTAGCGGCGAGATCTGCCAGCACGCCCGCGAGCGCACGCGCCGAGGAGCCACCGACGCCAGCATCGACCTCGTCAAACACCAGCGTATCGACACCGTCCGCGTTACCGAGGACAACCTTACTTGCCAACATGACGCGGCTGAGCTCGCCGCCCGACGCAATGCGGCGCAGGGGACGTGGAGTCAAACCGGCACCGCTGCGGTATAGCAGCTCGTAGCTCGAAGGACCAACGGGCGTCCACTCAGCACGGGGAAGATCGCGCGACTCCCAGACGAGCTCGGCGCCGCCCATCTCCAGGCGAGCCATCTGGCGGCCAACCTCGTGACAGAAGCGCGGGGCCGCCGTATTGCGGGCGCGCTTAAGTGCCTTGGCAGCGGCAAACAACTCGCGCTCAGCGCTCCCGAGTGCCTCACGCGCCTTTTTGATCTGTTCATCGCCATCATCGACCAGGGACAGCAGCTCTTGCGAGCGATCGCGCATGGCAAAAACATCGTCCATGGTGGGGCCCCACTGACGCAACAGGCCCTTGAGGTCGGAATACCGCTCACGCATGCGAGCGAGCTCGCGCGGGTCGAAGGCGACGCCATCGCGATAGGCACGAAGCTCGTTCGCGCAATCCTCAAGTGAGATACAGGCATCCGAAAGCGCATCGGCAATGTCGCCCAGTTTGCGATCGACGGTAGCCATTCGGGAAAGTTCTGCCACGGCGCTGTTCACGGCGTCGAGCGCTCCCCCTTCGGAGGCAAGCGATGCATGGGCATCGTTAGCTGTGGCAACCAGTACCTCGGCATGTTCGGAGCGCGGCAGCAGTTCCTCGAGTTCCTCATACTCGCCCGGTTTGGGGTCGACCTCGCCGATGCGCTCGAGCGCAAAGCGCGCTTCCTCGACGCGACTCCCCCGCGCACGTGAGGCCTCCTCGACGCGACGGACCTCCTTGGCAGCCGCGCGCGAGGCTTTAAAGCAAGCACGGTAGTGCTCGAGCGCCTCGAGCGCAGAGCGTCCCGCCCAGGCATCGACCATCGCAACGTGATGCGCCGGATCGAGCAAGCGCTGGTGCTCGTGCTGGCCGCACAGATCCATCATCACGCCGACGCGCTCCGAAAGCTCGCGCACACTGGCAATGCGACCGTCAATCTTCACGCGGCTGCGGCCCTCGGCAGAAAGGCTGCGCTGTACGGTGAACCCCTCCGTGTCGTGCGGCCCGTCGAAGAGTCGCGCCTCGACGCTCGCCAGTGCCTCGCCCTCGCGCACCGTCGACGAATCCGCACGCTCGCCCAAAATTAGCTTGAGGGCCGAGAGCAGCGCGGTCTTGCCGGCGCCAGTCTCGCCAGTCAGGACAGTCAGGCCGGCACTCGGCACCAGCGTCGCCTCGCGAATGAGTGCAATGTTATAAACCTGCAGCTCATCGATCATGACGGACTCCGTAGAATACGCGGCTCACCGAGTTATAGAAGCTCTCGGGGCCGTAATCCAGCAGCAACACATCTCCGGGCCCGCGGCGCACCGCCACGCTCTCAACGGTGCCATCGCAGGTAATAAACTGTCCATCGATAGCGATCGCCGGAACGCTCGGGCGATCATCGGACATAAAGATTTCGACGACATCACTCGGCGAGGTCAAAAAGGCACGAGCCTGAATGGTGTGCGGCGCAATTGGTACGCAGACCATGCCCGTATAGTCGGGGCTCACGATGGGGCCACCGGCACTGAGCGCGTAACCCGTAGAACCAGTCGCCGTGGACACGACCACGCCGTCGCCACGCAGACGGTCGATATGATGGCCGGACACCGTGATGTCGAACTCGACCATATCGGACAGCGGACCGCGGGTAAGCGCCATGTCGTTGAGGGCGAAGGTGCGCACGACATCCTTCGTACCGTCTTCGCGCACGGACACGATATCCGCGGCGATGGTGGCGCGACGGCTCACGTGCAGCTCACCGGACAGGGCGTCGCTCACGACCTGCAGGATGTCGCGCTCCTCGGGGCTCGCAGCAGTTAGAAAGCCCAGGTGACCATAGGAAAGACCGAGGATAGGAATCTCACGATGGTTGAGGATGCGGGCAGCGCGCAGCAACGTACCGTCGCCGCCGAGCGTAATGACCAGATCGGAGCCGTCAATATCAGGCGTGCTCTGAATCTTGGATCGCTGGTCGGCAGCCCATGCGACCTCATAGCCCTGGCGAGTCAGCCAAAGCTCGAGCATCAGGCCGCTCTCGACCGCCTCTTGCTTGTAGTAATTGGGAACCAGAAAGACCTTCATAGCGTTGCAGCTTTCTCGCTCATAACCGATACCTGGGATTGCAGCTCGTCTTGCGAGCGATCGCCGGGGTCAAATCTCGTGCCGTACAGGAAAAACTCAACGTTGCCCTTGGCACCATGAATGGGCGACACGCACACATCGACCGGGAACAGGCCCTTGGCAGCAAAGAGTTCAACCGCCGCCACGAGTGTATCGCGGCGCACGGCGGGATCGGTCACAATGCCGCCCTCGCCCACCAGCGCCGCCGGAGCCTCAAACTGCGGCTTTACGAGCGTGCAGAATGCACCCGTAGGCGCCAGGCACGCCAGTACCGCATCGATAATGTTCGCGATGCTGGTAAACGAGACATCACACACAGCCAGGTCGATAGTGCCGGCATAGCCAAGCTCAGGCAGCTGCGTCACGTTTGTGCGCTCATGCAGCGTCACGCGATCGTCCTGGCGCAACGACCAATCGAACTGGGCGCGACCCACGTCCACCGAGACAACGGTCGCAGCTCCGCGCTTGAGCAGACAATCGGTAAAGCCGCCGGTAGAGCAGCCCACATCCAGACAGGCAAGGCCCGTCGGATTGATGCCAAACGCATCAAGCGCGCCTTCGAGCTTAAGACCGCCGCGGCCAACATAGGGAATGCGCCCCTTCACATGCAGCGGCAGCCCCGGGATCACCTTAAGGCCCGGCGAAGTCAAGCGCTCACCGCCACTCGAGACCAAGCCGGCCATAAGAGTGCGAAGGGCATCCGCGCGATCGGCGCAGATGCCCTGTGAAATCAGTTCGTCATCAAGACGCACGCGTTTCATGAATGCCATCAACCATTCGTATCCGCAGATGCGGCCTAGCTATCCTGGGATTCGTTTGCCGCATCCTCATCGTATTCCTGCTCGAGCTTGTCGGCCTCACGCGGCGTCAACTCAAACTTGTCGACCATATCGACCGCGCGGGAGCCCAGCTCAATCGCTTCGTCAAACAAATCGAGCGAACGCTCCAAGGAGGTATCCTTGGAGCGAACGGTAGCGATGATCTGATCCAGACGGTCCGAAATCTCATCAAAGTTACGGACAGAACCCTCTGGCATGGCTACTCCTCGACGGAGTCGGCCTCGACGGCCTCAGCAGCGTCCGCATCCTCGGCCAACACACCAGCCTCAGCCTGGGCAACCGCAACCTTAGCGGCAGCCTCGGCAGCCTGTGCCTCCTCGCGAGCGCGATCCTCGGCCAGCAGCTCCTGGTATAGGTCCTCGCCCGGCAGCTCCTCGCTGCGAGCGATCTTGCCCAGCACGCCGTTGACGAACGACGCGGACTGGTCGGTGCCATAGGCCTTGGCAAGCTCGACGGCCTCGTTGATCACGATGGCGTCCGAGACCTCCTCGTCGGTGAGGAAACGCATCTCGTAAACGGCGATACGCAGCAGATTGCGGTCGGCACCGGGCATGCGCATAAGATCCCAGTTCTTGGCAACGGAGCGCAGAGCGCAGTCGATGCGGTCGATATGCTCGTAGGCACCGCGGCACAGCTCCAGCGCATAGGGGTCGAGGGGACCCTTCGAGATCAGGAAATCACCCTCGAGGACGCGCTCGAGCGGGCTGTCCGTGGCCTCGGCCTGGAACAGCAGCTGCAGCGCCTGACTGCGGGCAAGCGTACGCCCGCGATAAACCTTAAGGCTCAAAGGTTACTCCTTGGGGAAAACGAGGCCGTCGATGCAAACGTCAACACGCTCAACCTCAACGCCAACCTGGGCATCGATGGCAGCGACCACGGCAGCGCGAACGGCCTCGGCGAGTTTCTTGAACGGATAGCCAAAGAACACCACGACACGCACGGTGAGTGCGAGCTTGTCGCCAACGACCTCGGCCTCGACAGCCGGCTCGGAAGCCGGGGCCTTGGACGAGAGCATCATGGAGACAAGGTTGGTGGCAAGGTCCTTGACGCCAACGGAGGCGATGCCCTCGACATCGGACACGGCGCGCGAGACGATGGCGGTCAGAACATCGGGCGAAATGCCGATGCCGTCAATCTTGATTTCCTGGGGCATGAGTCCTCCTAGAAGAGTTGGTTGCTAGACGCGGGAGACGAACTTGCCGTCGCGGGTGTCAACCTTGATGACCTCGCCCTCGTTGAGGTACATGGGGACCTGGATGACAGCGCCGGTGTCGATCGTGGCCGGCTTGGTGGAACCCTGGACGGTGTCGCCCTTAAAGCCCGGGTCGGTCTGGACGATGGTGGTCTCGATGAACATCGGCGGGGTCACGCCCATGAGCTCATCGTCGGCGAAGAGCAGCTGGCAGATGTCGTTCTCGCGCAGCCACTTGGAGTTCTCGCCCACCATGTCCTCGGGAACGGGAACCTGCTCATAGGACTCGTTGTCCATGAAGATGTAGTCGGTGCCATCGTTGTAGAGGTACTGGAACTCACGGGTGGTGAGCATGACGCTCTCGAACTTGGTGCCGGCGTTGCAGGTGTTCTCGACGACGCGGCCGCTCTTGATGTCGCGGGTCTTGTAGCGCACAAACGCGCCGCCCTTGCCCGGCTTGACATGCTGGAACTCGACGATGGTGTAGACCTTGTCCTTGATGCGGAGACCGAGGCCGTTCTTGAAGTCGGCGGTGGAAATGGTAGGCATAGCGACCTTTCTTGTTATGGGCAGAACGCACAAGCGTCCAAATTACATACGACAGAAATTATACACTTGCAGACGGCGCCTGCGGCGAGCGCATAAAAAGAGAACGCGGGGCGTCCGAATCAATCCGGACGCCCCGCCCCAAACTATCTACTGAAGTAAACTAGCAGTCGATGACGTGCAGGTCGTGCGGGGTCTTGGTGAAGGGCTCGTAGCCGTTCTCGGTGACCACGCCGTAGTCCTCCAGGCGCACGCCGCCCACGCCGGGCAGGTAGACGCCAGGCTCCATGGTGACAACCGAGCCGATCTCGATGGTGTTCTTGCTGCGGTTGAAGTTGGGCAGCTCGTGGATGTCGATGCCCACGCCGTGACCCAGACCATGGTTGTAGTAATCACCATAGCCGGCATCGCCGATGATCTTCTTGGAAAGCTTGAAGATGTCGTTACCCTCAACGCCCGGATGGATGGCGGCGACGCACTCCTCGTGCGTGCGGCGCACGAGTGCGTACAGGTCGAGCTGCTCCTGGGTGGGCTCGCCCATCACGACAGTGCGCGTCATGTCGGAGCGGTAATCACAGTAGCCCGCGCCGTAATCCATGAGGACAAAGTCGCCCTTCTCGATCACGCGGTCGCTCGGCACGGCATGCGGGTTGGCGGTGTTGGGACCGCTCGCTACGATGGAGCCGAAGGCAAGGCTGTCAGCGCCATTGGCGAACATAAAGTTCTCGAGCTCGTTGCGAACCTGCTTCTCGGTCATACCGGGCTTAATAAAGCCGAGCATGTGCTGGAAGGCGGCGTCAGTGATCGACTGTGCATGGCGCATGAGCTCGATCTCCTCGGCATCCTTGATGGCGCGCATCTTGCGGATGTCGTCATGCATCAGTGGCAGCATGCAGGCAACGGAGCGGTCCTCCAGGCCGCGCTGAATACCCTGGTAGAAGTTAATCTGCATATCGTCCTCGACAGCGCAGACGCGGCACTTGTTGGCCGCGATCTTGCCGGCGACCCAACCGGGGATGGTGCCCTCATCCATGTCGTAGACCCAGGGGCTGCCGGCGGGCGTGTTCTCCTCAAAGCTGTTGAGGTAGCGCGAGTCGGTGTGGAACAGGCACTGGTCGGCCGTAATAAACGCAGCGTGCGGGAACTCGAAGGTGTAGTCGAAGACGCCCTTAACGCCCGTAAGCCAACGAAGGTTGGCCTCGTCGCGCACCACGATAGCGTCGTAGCCACGCTCAGCCATAAGGGCACGGACACGCTCGATACGACCGGCAGGACCGGCAGCAAACTCAGACATGCAGATTCCTTTCTTGTTGTCTCTATATAGACGGGACGGGTCTCAACCGAACGACGGAATCGCATGCGATCCGCAACCGATTGAAAACCCGTCCCTCAACATGATACGAAAGACGATGGATGTCAATAAATCTTAGAGAAGTTCTTTGCGAGAAGCCAAGTAAGCGTGAGCATGGCGCCCAAGAACCTCGTCCTCAACGCTCGTTAGGCGAATGGCGCCGAGTGCCGCGGGCAGCGGCAGCATGCTGCGATTCGAGCGAGCGAACTGCTGCCTGCGGAACTCCTCGATATATGCGGCAGGCTCCAGATCGAGGGCAAGTTCCTCGATACCAAAGTCCTCTAGGCAGTCATCGACCTCAAAGACGTAATCGATATCGAAGTCGCAGGCATCATGTGCCAGGCGCGCCTCAAAGCGCATGCCCTCGGACAACAGCTGATAGGCAGGGACCTGCGAAGCGGCATCGCCCAAGCAGGCGCGCAGGGTACGCTCCCCCGTCATGCCAAAATCGAGCGCATGGCGAGCGCTCGGGTTCGTGGCCATCAGTACGTCCTTGCGGGCAGTCTGAGACCATTGGACGGCATTGACGAGTGCGACCTCCTCGCCCGCGAGAATCTCGGGGACGGTCTCAATAAACTGATTCCAGCGGGACTTGCTGCTCGAAAGCATGGTGCCAACAAGTACCACATAGCCGAGCTTGAGGTCCTCGGGGTCCGCCTCGCGAACAAGGTTGAGGTCACACACGACCAAGCCCGGCTCGGGACGGAACGCGATAGCGGGAAGCGCATACGCCGACGAGGCGACGAGCGGCTTCATGGTCGTCGCGACCGTGAGCATGGCGTCGAACGTCGTCGGCAGCAGCGCGCACTCCGTTCGGCCACACCACTGGTTGGCACACCAGCTAACAACCGAGCAGGTTGCGGCATCGCCAACGGCGACAACCAAATCGTCGCAGGTAACGCCGTTGGCAGACAGGGCGCCAAAGATCGCATCGGCATCGGCCAGCGTGGCACCAGCAGGCGAAACCTCAAGGACGAGCAGCGACACGGCAAAACCGTCGTCGACCAGCGCATGCTCGACGACCTCGCCAAAACGCTCGGATATAGCGTCGTTCCAAACCACCATCGCGCGCTTAGGCTTGCCCACGGCCGAGGCAAACATGCGCGACAACTCATCGAACGCGCCCAATCCGACACGGACATCGACGCTGCGGTTTTGGAAATTGATCAGTTGACGGCGAATCATAGCAGCCCACGCTCCAAAAGCATCTCGGCACAAAGGTAGGAAACGTCCTCGAAGGACTTGTTGCGAATATCAAGGGTAAGGTTGGCGGCCTGGCGATACAGCGGACGGCGATGCTCAAACAGGCGCGCAGCATGCTCGGGCGAACGGAAATCGGGGCGCGTGTCGGACCGACGAATCTGTCGAATCGAATCCTCGAAGTCGCCCTCGAGGTACACGCACGTACCCATTTCGTGCATCAGTTCAATATTCACCGGCGTTTCGACGATACCGCCCCCGCACGAAACCAACAGGCTGCGCTCGCTTTGGAGCGAACGGAGCGCCGAGGTCTCGAGCTCGCGAAAACGATCCTCGCCCTCGGTCTCAAAAATCTCGGTTACCGACTTACCGCAACGGCGCACGACCAGGCGGTCGGTATCGATAAAACGCCGCTTGAACATGGTGCCGACGTTGCGCGCGAGCGTCGATTTGCCCGCGCCCAAAAAGCCGATAAAGAAGATATGGTCGCAGCCGTGTTTGATGTGCTGAGACATGGCGAAACCTATTCCTCGCAGGGAAGGTCGCGCAGGGCCCGGCGCTCAAAGATACGGAAGATCTGCGTATACCACAGGTCCTGCGTCGCCTGCGGCTTTACCAGTATGGTATCGACGCCGGCGAAATTGCCGCTCCACACGTCCGTGTAGAGCTGATCACCGATCAGCACCGCCTCGTCGGCCGTGGCGCCGAGGCGCTTAAGACCCGCCTTGAGGGCAAACGGCGCCGGCTTCATGGCGTGGCTGATGGCCTCGAGTCCCAGCTCGCGTGCAGAGCTCATGACCTGATCCCGATGCCAGTTGTTGGACACCATGCACAGCTTAAAGCCTTTGGCGCGGGCGGCGTCGAGCCAAGCGGAAACCGCGGCGGGAACCTGCTCGGTGTCGCGCGGCACCAGGGTGTTATCGCGATCGAGCAGAATGGCGCGTTTGCCGTCGGCCCACAGGGTATCAAGGTCGATGCGATCGACCGAGGCAACGTATCGTTTGGGGCTAAAAATCCTCATGCTAATTCCAAGACTGTTGATGCTCTTCATAGGTTTGCGAGAAGTACTCCTCGTCCTGCGTAATGTAGAAATACAGGTCATCGGAGTCGGTCGGCTCAAGCGTGGCCTTGAGTGCCTCGAGCGACGGAGAGCAGATGGGCGTGGGCGGTAGGCCCTCGTGCTTATAGGTGTTATACGGACTATCGCTCTGCAGGTCGTCGGCGGTAACCTCGCCACCGGTGACATACATCATGGTCGCATCGCTGTTGAGATAGCGCAGACCGTCGAGCTTGCCGGCAAGGCGGTTGTAGAAGACCGAGGCCACGTGCGCACGTTGATCGGCGTTGAGGCCCTCGCGCTCAACGATAGAGGCCAAGTTGACGATGTCGTAGTCGGACATCTCCACGCCGTAGCGTTCCTTGATCTTGGCTTCGCAGCTCGCAAAGTCAAGCGACTTGTACTCGGTCTTAAACTGATCGAGCATGGCGCGAATCACGTCATCGGCCGTCGGCGAATCGCCCAGCGAATAGGTCTTGGGGAACAAGAAACCCTCGAGCGAATCGTTGGCGGCGCCCTTAAGGAAGCTATAGTCGTCAACGTAGTTGGAGGCCTTGGCCTGGTTGAGGAAGTCTTCCTTAGAGATGCTGTCGTAGGCCTGGGCCACACGGTCGGCGACTTGATCGACCGTTAGGCCCTCAGGGATAGTCAGCGCATTGGAGCCCGCGTTGGGGCCTTCCATGAGCTGCTGAACAACCTTGGTCGCATCCATGAGTGTGGTGAACGAATAGGCACCAGGCTTGAGCGACATATCGGCGTTGAGCTTTTTCACCGCCGCATAATAATCCTTGGGATTTTCGACGATATGATTCTCGGAGAGAATCGAAGCGATGCTGTCACCCGAGGCACCATCGGGAATCGTGATAGTAACCTGCTGGCCTGCAACGACTTTCGCACCCTCACCGCCAAAGAAGCCCTTGACGGCTGGCACGACAAAGAAAACGATCGCGACAAGCGCAAGCACGGCAACAACGCCACCGATAATCATAGGCACCGGGGAGCTTTTCTTTTGAGCACCACGACGAGCATGCGTGTTGTAGCTCGAGCGGGTCACCGGAGCAAAGCCATGCGAACCACGAGCGTGATGCGAATGCGATTGGGGGGCCTGCGTTCGCTGGGTAGGTGCCTGCTGCTTAAAGCGGGTGCCGCCTGCAGGCTGGGCCGTACGAGCAGTGGGCTGCTGAGCCGCGTGAGAAGCCGAATGCTGAACCGAACGAGCAGAAGGCTGCTGACCCGTCCGTTGAACAGGTTGGGCCGAACGAGAGAAGGACTGCGCCGGGCGCGCGGCAGGCTGAGCTGCGCGCTGCGTCGGCTGTGCCGGACGCTGGCCAGGCTGGGCAGGGCGCGACGCCGGCTGCTGTGTACGATTCGGCTGGCGCGGATCGGAAGCACTAGGCATGCGAAACCTCCTCGTTTTTACGATCGAGCCACGTCTGCAAAAACAGGCTGGCGGCAATCATGTCGATCTTGCCCCTCATCTGCTTTTCGTTGAGTCCCTGCTCGCGCAGGATACGCTTGGCCTCTTGCGAGGACAGACGCTCGTCCTCAAACTCCAACGGAAGATCGAGCTCGTCGGCAATCTTTTGCGCCACAGCGGCAACGCGCTCGGCCTGAGGGCCGGGCTCACCGGCCATGGTCAGGGGACGTCCGCTTACCAGGATGTCGGGCTCATAGTCCTCAACCAGGTAGCGGAACGTCTTGGCCATACCGGTGACCTCGGCAGCCGGAAGCACCTTGACAGGCATCGCCATCTTGCCATCACGGCTCGAGACGGCGATGCCAATCCTGGTCTCCCCTATGTCCAGCGCGAGCGCAACCACAGCGACTTCTTAGATTCTTAGGCGCCGAGCGCGGTCTTAGCGGCCGCGAGGGCATCGGCGATGCCGGCAGCATTCTTGCCACCGGCCTGGGCCATGTTGGGACGACCGCCACCGCGACCGTCGACCAGACCCGCGATCTGCTTGATCACGTTACCGGCGTGGAAACCGGCCTTGACGGCGTCATCGGAGCCGGCAGCGAGCAGGGCCGGAGTGCCCTTCTCGGTCACGCTGGCAACGACGCAGGCGACGGGGCCGGCGACCTTCTGATGCACGGTATCCCATACGTTGCGCAGCTCGGCAGCCTCAAGGCCCTGGAGCTCAGCGACAACGAGCTTATAGCCGTCGAGCTCGACGGCGCCCTCGATGGCGCTGGAGATGGCGTCGGAGGAGCCACCGGTCAGAGCCTTCTTGAGCTTATTGGACGTCTCGCGCAGCTCGGCCTGCAGGTTCTCCACGCGAGCGGGAACCTCGTCTACGCGGCACTTGAGCGCAGCGGCGGCGGCGTCGACGAGCGCCAGGCGGTCGGCCATATAGTCGAGGGCACCCTTAGAGGTCACGGCCTCGATACGGCGGACATTGGAGCCCGTGGAGGACTCGGAAATGATCTTGAACAGGCCGATCTCGGCGGTGTTGGCAGCGTGTGTGCCACCGCAGAGTTCGCGGGAGAACGGCTGGTCCTCAGCGCCCACGGAGACAACGCGGACGACGTCGCCATACTTCTCGCCAAACAGGGCGACAGCGCCGGCAGACTTAGCCTCGTCGATGCCCATGACACGGGTCACGACCGGCTTGGAAGCGAAGATCTGCTGGTTGACCAGGTCCTCGACAGCCTTGAGCTGCTCGGAGGACAGGGCCTCGAAGTGCGTAAAGTCAAAGCGCAGGTGCTCGGGCGTCACCAGCGAGCCGGCCTGGGAGACGTGCTCGCCCAGGACCTGCTTAAGGGCAGCGTCGAGCAGGTGCGTGGCGGTGTGGTTGCGGCGTAGGAAGCCACGGCGCTCGGCGTCGAGCGCGGCGGTAACAGCGGCACCGACAGTCAGCGTGCCATCGACAACGTGGGCGACGTGGGCATACAGGCCGTTGTGGTTCTTGGTGTCGGCAACGGTCAGAACAACGCCCTCGGCGGAAAGCTTGCCGGCATCGCCCTGCTGACCACCCATCTCGGCATAGAACGGGGTTCGGTCGAGCACAACCTCGACGTCCTCGCCGGCGGCAGCGGACTCGACGGACTCGCCGTTGCGCACGATGGCGACAACCTTGGCGCCCTCGATCACATCGTTGTCATAGCCGTCGAACTCGGTCGCTGCGACCTTGTCGGAAAGCTCGACCCACACGTCGTTGAAGCTGCCCCAGGCGTCGCCCTTGGCATTGGCGCGGGCGCGGGCCTTCTGGTCCTCCATGCAGGCAGTGAAGCCGTCCATATCGACATCGTGGCCAGCGGTGCCGGCGATCTCGACGGTCAGGGCGATGGGGAAACCAAAGGTGTCGTGCAGCTTAAAGGCAACATCGCCCGGAAGCACAGCACCCTCGGCAAGCGCTGCCAGGGCCTCATCCAGGTAGACGCGACCGTTGTCGAGCGTCGTGGAGAAGCGCTCCTCCTCGGAGGCGACGATACCCTTGACGAGCGCGACGTTCTTGAGCAGCTCAGGATAGGCCTCGCCCATCTGAGCGTTGACCTCGTCGATAAACTTGGTCAGGAAGGCGCCCTCGATGCCCAGCAGGCGACCGTGGAACACGGCGCGGCGGAGCAGGCGGCGAAGGACGTACTCGCGACCCTCGTTACCGGGCAGGATGCCGTCAGAGATCATGAAGTCGACGGCACGGGAGTGGTCGGCGATGATGCGAAGAGAACGGCTGGCGCCGGAGTAATCGTCGGCGTCATAGGTCTTGCCGCTGATCTCCTCGCCCAGCTTGATGAGGTGCTGCATCAGATCGCCGTCGTAGTTAGCAGTCTTGTGCTGCATGACAGCAGCCATGCGCTCCAGGCCCATGCCCGTATCGAGGTTGCGGTGCGGCAGCTCCGGCATGGAGCCGTCCTCCTGACGGTCGTACTGGGTAAACACGAGGTTCCAGAACTCAAGGAAGCGGTCGCAGTCGCAGCCAGGCTTGCAGTCGGGGCTGCCGCAGCCGACCTCCTCGCCCATGTCAAAGTAGATCTCGGAGCACGGACCGCAGGGACCGGTGGGGCCAGCGGCCCAGAAGTTGTCGTCCTCGCCAAGGCGCGAGATGTGATCCTCGGCAACGCCCAGGGAGCGCCACACGTCGTGGGTCTCGTCGTCCTCGGTAAAGACGGTGAAGTACAGGCGGTCGAGCGGCAGCTTGAACTCCTTGGTGATAAGCTCGAAGGCCCAAGCGCAAGCCTGCTGCTTGGAGACGCCGCCAAAGGAGAAGTCGCCGAGCATCTCAAAGAACGAGAGGTGACGGCCGTCCTCGCCGATGCAGTCAATGTCGTTGGTGCGGACGCACTTCTGGCAGGAGATCGCGCCGATCTCCTTCATGGTCTTCTTGCCCTGGTAGTACTCCTTAAACTGGTTCATGCCGGCGTTGGCAAGCAGCAGCGAGGGATCGTCGGGAACAAGGGACGAAGAAGGATAGAGCTTAAGACCGCGCTCCTCAAAGAAGTTGAGGAACTTGGAGCGGATCTCGGCCGTAGTCATTGACGGGTAGTCAGCACTCATAGAGGGAATCTCCTCGGTTTCACATCGAAACAGTTCAAACGTAACGATATTACCATCCCGCCGCGCAAGTGCAAAAAAGAGGGCCGACATAAAGCCGACCCTACAGCGAAAGTGCACGTTATTTAGGAGTATGCGATGCTTTGAAAAAGGTTACTGTAGAATTACATATAAGATTCACCCGGAAGGAGCGATCGATGAAAAGCAAACGATTTGTCCTGAATGCACTTCTGGTTGTAGCACTTTTAGCGCTTTTGGCTTTCTCCTGCTGGTACGCAAACCAACCAGCATTTGGCTACGTATTGTATGCAGTAATGTCCGGCGATAAAGCTTATTACACTCTACGCGCAATTGACGTTCTCTTTTTCTATGCAGCCGGCCCCTTATCAGTCGCTTTGCTCGCGTTTCTTGTCATTTACAACTTCAAGAAACGCTAGCGGTGCCTATTTTGAATCCGAATCGTCCATGGAGCCGTCGATGCCGGTTTTGGTATCGTCGTCCGAGTTGGAGTCATCGTCCTTGGCGAAGGGATTCTTGAAGAAGCCCGTGGCATCGGGTTGCAAACCCGAGAGCTTGATCCAGGGATTATCGAACTCGGGCTTAGGCATCGCCTGGGCCTCGGGCGCAGTCTCGTTACCGATGAGCTCAGACTCATAGATGAAGGTGTCGTCACCGAGCGCGTCGTAAGCGGCGACCGGGTTGCCATCGGCATCGCGGTACGGCGTGCCCTTAAACACGGCGCCGTCATAGGCCACAAGCTGACGGCCGGTCTCATTCTCGAAGTAGTACACAAAGATGCCCTTGAGGGCCGCACAAAGCGGGATGGCAATAATCATGCCGATGGGCCCCATGAGTGCCGAACCGATAACGAGAGCCGTAAGGCTCATAATGGGATGCACCTGCACTGAGCTCTGCATGACCTTAGGCGAAATCACGTTATCGGTGACGTTTTGCGCGACCATCGTCACGATGAGCGTCCATAACGCCAACATGGGGCTGAACATGAAACCGAGCACTGTGGCGATTGCCGCGCTCACCCAAGGACCGACGACCGGAACCAAATGCATGATGCCGGTAAAGATAGCCATGAGCGCCGCATACGGATGGCCGATGATCAGGAAGCCGATAAAGGCCAAGATGCCGCCGCAGATAGACGTTACGACCATGCCGCGCATGTAGCCACCAACCGAACGCGACAGAATGGCGACCATAAAGCGGTACGAGGTCTCCTTCTCCTGACCGATGATGGTGCAAATCTCGTGGTGCATGCGAGGGTAGTCGCAGGCCATCCAGTACGCAAGCACTAGACCAAGGAAGATAACGAACAACTGCGAAGCCGTATTGGTGATGAGCGGGAACACACCGCGGCCAAGCTCGGCAGCGATCTGAGACACATACTTCGATGCCACGGCAACCAGCGACGAAAGATTATCGTCCAAATACTCCTTGAGCGGCGTGTTGTTGAGCGTCTTGGCATGCGAGATCATCTTGTTGAGATCGCCACCCGCAACACGAAGCTGCTCGGGCAGGCGGCTCAGGACTTCCATGATCTGACCAAAGAGAATCGGCGACAAGATGCAAACGACACCGACGAGCACGGCAACAACAACAATTAGCGCAATAAGCGAACCGATGCCGCGATTCACGCCATGGTGCTCGAGCCAGTTGGTGATCGGGGACATCACAAAAGCAATGATGGAGCCAACGGCAAGAAACTCAATAACCGGTGCCAGGATGCCCATAAGGTTAAAGATGACAGCAGCAATAACAATGCAGCCGACAACGGCCCAAATGCGCAGCGTCAGAACGCGGGTGTCGCGCAGCACGCGATCGGTTTGTTGGGGGTGCTCACTCATGAACGAATCATCACTCCGTCGGGGTCGATCTTGTCCTGAATCTTCTTAAGCGTGCGGCGCAGCAGACGCGAAACCTGCACCTGAGAAATACCCAGCTTCTTGGCGATCTCGATCTGGGTCATGCCCTTCACAAAGCGCAGCTCGATCACCTCGCGCTCGCGCGGCGAGAAATCACGGATGGCTTCCTCGATCACTAGGCGGTCATCGGTAAAGTCGAGCTCGTTGTCGTCGTCGGCGTAACGGTCGAGAATCGAAGGGGCATCGTCGGAATCGGACGCACCAGGAGCCTCGATGGGCACCGAGGTATAGGCCGAAGACGATTCCATAGCCTCGAGGACCTCATCGACAGTCACATCTAGATACTCAGCGATCTCCTCAACCTTGGGCGAACGCTGCAGCTCGTTGGTAAGTTTGTCAGTAGCCTGGTTGACCTTGGCCGAGAGCTCCTGCAGACGACGCGGTACGCGCACGCTCCAGCCCTTGTCGCGAAAATGGCGTTTGATCTCGCCCAGGATAGTGGGTGTCGCAAACGTCGTGAACTCGAGTCCGCGCTCGGGATCAAAACGGTCGATAGCCTTGAGCAAGCCCAGATAGCCGACCTGCATGAGGTCGTCGAGCGGCTCGCCGCGATTCTTAAATTTGTTGGCAAGAAACCTTACCAGGTTCATATGGGACATGACGAGCTGCTCACGGGCGTCCGGATCACCGGTCTCCTTGTAACGACGAAACAGCTCGCGGGTTTTCTCCTTGTCCCAAGCGGTCTTGCCGCTCCGGGAACGTTCGGTCATATTAGATATCCGCCTTGAGGTCGAGGGAAAGCGTCAGGGGCGCCGTAGTCTTTTCGTAGGAGTCGCACACGCTCGCGAGGATGAGCTCGGCATACACCGCAGCCTGGTCGTCTTCATCGACCGTAGCCTGGTCACCAAAGGTAATAGTCATGCCAACGTGGGTCTCATCGACATCGAATTTGATGGTGATGTCATCGCAGTCGACCGCGGTGCAACCAAAGATGAAAGCCTCCTCAGCAGCCATGCGGATGTCCTCGATGCGATCGACAGACATAGAGCACAGGGCACCAACGTTGGCTGCCGTCATGCGCACAAGGCGAGCGAGACGCGGGTCACCGGCAACGGTCAGCGTGATAGGGCAGGTTGCTTCGCTACTCATCGCAGGACTCCTCAGAGGTCTCGGCGGGCGTATAGGTGTAATACTGAGCCGGCTTGGATACAGACTTCTGACCATCATCGTCGCCCGCGGCGGCCTCGTCCTCGCCAATTAGGACGCGCTCGGTAGGCTGCTCGGCCTCCGCAGCGGCAGCGGCGAGCTTGCGATCGGCGTCGGCTGCAGGAGCCTTCACCTTATTGAAGAGCTTCTGCACAGCACCGGCGGCAGAGTCGGTCACGCTCGACACAGCATTGCTGGCCTCGGCCATGCTGCCCGTAACCTCGGAAATGTCGCGAACCACGGCTTCGACCTCTACGAGATTGGAGGTAAGAGCGTCGACGGCGGTCTTGCTCGACTTGAGGAGCGGCTCCATCTGTGCAAGCGCGGGAGTGAGCTCATCGACAGCGCCGTCGAGCTTTGCTACCACGGGCTGAGCCTCAGCGATGGTGTTGTTGAGGTCGTTCACCGTCTTGTCGAGCGAATCAACGACGGTGCGGGTCTTGCGCAGTGTGAGCGCAAGCTCGATAACAGCCCACACGCCGGCAACGGCGAGCAGAAGCAGGGCGATTTGAATGGGACTCATACAAGCCTCCCGAAGGAATCGAAATACAGACGCTTTTCATGGTACCCCAAAGAAGGGGAAAGATACCCAAAGGGAATGTGCGAGGTGGCAACGACCTACTTGGGCGCTCTGCCACTACGGTCGCGCTCGCTTTGCTCTACGCGCCACTCTTCCCAGCCACGGCCGGCAGGCTGCCAAAACGCACCGCGCTCCAAGCCTTCGGGCAAATAGCGCTGATCGACCCAACCTTCGGGATAATCGTGCGGGTACTTATATACACCGTATTCGTCGCTACCCGGGCGATGACGATCGCGCAGATAACTCGGCACCTCGCGCAGCCCACTTGAATGGATATCGGCCAACGCCGCATCGATCGAGGCCTCGCACGCGTTGGATTTTGGCGCCAGGCACACATAGAGTGCAGCCTGAGCCAGGTTAATGCGGCACTCGGGATAGCCAATGACCTCGGCAGACTTAAAGGCGGCATGTGCGACCAAAAGCGCCTGCGGGTCGGCGTTGCCAACATCCTCAGAAGCCTGAATCATAATGCGACGAGCGATAAACTTGGGATCCTCCCCTGCATCGATCATGCGCGCGAGCCAATAGATCGTGGCATCGGGATCACTACCGCGCATAGACTTGATAAACGCACTGATGATGTCGTAGTGCATGTCACCGTTTTTGTCGTACGAAAAGCCGCGGCGCGGATTGGCAATCTTCACGTCGTCAACAGTGATGGGATAGCGCTCCCCCGCCGCCGGCGCGGGCGTTCCCTCGGTATCGGGACGCGTGACGGCGATCTCGCTCGCAAGCTCGAGCGTCGTGAGCGCCGAGCGAGCGTCGCCCGCAGCCAGCGTGCAGATGGTCTTAACCGTATCCTCATCGGCCGAGAACTTGCCGCTCAAACCCTGCGGCGCCTCGAGCGCACGCTCAATGAGTGTAGCGATATCCTCATCTTTAAGATGCTCAAGTTCCACCACGCGACCGCGCGAGAGCAACGCCGAGTTGACCTCGAAGTACGGGTTCTCCGTCGTGGCGCCAATCATAATGACGGTACGGTTCTCAACTGCATGCAGCAGGGCATCCTGCTGCGACTTGGAAAAGCGATGAATCTCATCGATAAAAAGAATGGTGCGGCGGTCGTAGGTAGTCAGGCGCGTCTTGGCCTCGTCAATCACGCGGCGCAGGTCCTTCACGGTGCCCGTCACGGCGCTGACCTCGACAAACTCGCTCTTGGTATGGTTGGCGATAATGTGGGCCAGCGTCGTCTTGCCCGTACCGGCCGGCCCGTACAGAATCACACTCGACAGCACGTCGTGCTCAATTGCGGCACGCAACCATGAGCCCTTACCGACGGCCTTTTGCTGGCCCACATACTCGTCGAGCGAATTGGGCCGCATGCGCACCGCAAGCGGCGCATTCTGAAAGGAGCGCTCACGCATCGAAGCAGAAAAAAGGTCGTCCATCGCCATCG
>DAWBYD010000307.1:0-7009 GCA_052278285.1 Collinsella sp.
CTGACACGAGGATTTTCAGTCCTCTGCTCTACCAACTGAGCTACCCAGCCATTTGAGGTGTGCCTTGTTTCAAGGCTTGATTAGTATAACCAAGGACGCGTTCCGGTCAACCGAGAATTTTAAAAAAGTTTTTGGGCACAGCCTCGGTTCTATAAATCGGCACGTCAGAGGCATCAGCCGGCAGCAAGAAGTTTTTCACTCAGAGCCGCACGGGCAAACTCACTTGGCGTCATCCCCTCGGCAGCCGCCCGTCGACGAATGGCCTCCTTCATTCCCAGAGGAATCTTGACCGACAGCGTTGCCGTCCCCTCACCTGAGAGCGGGGGCCGTCCATGCACGATCCCACCAACGGTGTGTTCGCCATCCGGAAACTCTCCGCGCTCGTACGACTCGCACCACGCGTCAATCATTTCATCCGTTACAACCTGACCATTAGCGGCCGTATACGTCTTGCCCATCATCGACCCCTTTGCCGAGCCTGTTCAATCTCCTGCCAAAATTTCTTCTGGACTGGAGACAAGGCATGAATGATAAGCCACCCACGGACAAGCTCGACCGCGACAAGCTCCACGCTTCGTCCGTCTGAGAGCCATCCAATTGCAAGCCATCTCGGCGGCTCGTCCTTCGGCTCGCGACGAATGCACTCAGTAACCGCAAGCCAAGCGCTAAGCACCTGCTTTTCCGTCAGGTGCTTTTTAGCGTTGGGATGGATCTCAACATCCATGCATCTTCTCCTCCATCTTACCCAATTTCGTATGACGAAAGTCCACTGTCGCCAATTCTTAAGCCGGCACGCGTTGGAGAGCAGGAGTCGAAACAATGATTGAAGGACGCTCTAGTACGGCCCAGGCGCCGAGGCAGGAGCACATGCGCCAAGGACGAACGTTTTCGTAGCGCGCGAGGATATTGCCGTCGCGATCGATGAAGGCGATGTCGATGGGATAGGCCATAAAACACGTATGGACCGAAGAGCAGCGTGGAAACGCCATGACGAGCGACAGGCCGTTGGCGGCAACCGGACGCCGTCCCAGCATGCCGCGCAGGCGCACGACAAACGACTCCGCCACCACAAACTCGGCCGGCGTCCAACCCAGCCTATTGAGTGCCCGCGCGTAGGCGATGTAGGACGAGACCGCGGTCACATGACCACCCCCGGATGCCATGGATCGACCGTCACCGCGCGCTCGTGCGACAACGTTGTCGGCGCCCCCAGCGGAACGCCAGCGATGCTGAGAGAAGTCGGCCACGGCTCATAGTGCATGGTGCAGGTGTAGGTCCTAAACGTACCGGATAGGGAGAGCAGGCCACCATCTGATGCCTTCGCGCCTTGCTCGCTCGACACTTCGATCTGCAAGTCATAGCCTTCCATGGCATTCAGAATTTGAGTCTGGACCGTCGCCGAGGCATCGGCAGAGCTTTCGTCGCCCTCCCCCTCCGACGCCACGGCATGCGCTAGCACGATGTCGGGCACCACGCGGTCGAAGCGCGCGACAGCGCCGGCAAAGATCATGACGTTGTACACGATGAGTGCCAGCACCAGCAAAACGGGCGTAACCACTGCCATCTCCACCGTCGCTTGGGCGCGCTCCTCGCGCAGACGCATGCGGATACTCATTACGACCCACCGCCCAGAGCGCCAACCAGCGTGGCGACATCGACGGTGAGCGGGATGGAGCCGCCGCCGGGCAGAGGAATCTCCGCAAGTGTGAACACCGTACCGCTAATGGTGCGTTCGACTTGATATTCCAACGCCTCGCAAAGCGCCTTGGGATCGGTCACGCCCAACGGAATACTTCGCAGTTTGTCTTGCGCTTGAGAGAGACCCGCAATGTCAGACCCCGGACTCTTAATGACGTTGGCAGAATCGGTCAGCACCGGCTTTCGCAGGCGCAAGTCGCACGGTTCCAAACCCAGCGCCGCCACGGACGCCGAAACGGTATCGCCGAGCCACGATGCGATGGAGCCCAACGCGCCGCTGCCCCCTCCTAGGCCTTTAATCATCTCGTCCATAAGTTCGTCGGCCGAACCTTGAATATCACCGTATCCTACGAGCAGCCGTCCCCAAACATCCATGACGCCGTCGAGCACGCCGGCAACGCCGCCCGAGCGTTCCTTCAATGTCGAGAAAAATCGCGAAAGCACGTTGTTTTGCGCCGTCGCGTCATCGGGTGCCAGCACCGCGCCAGAGATAGCACCGCGATTGCCAAGCCTGACTGCCGTGTTAAACGAAGAGTTGAGCTCGTCGGGGCTCGAGATGGCACCCGTAACCGCAAAGGCGACCACGCCGTTGCGACCGGGCGGAGCGATACGCGGACGCTCGCCCGAAAGCTCCTTGATGGCCTGGTCAAACGTATTGCCCGCACGATCGGCCTCGTCTTCGGTCTGACGCTCGAGCTCGAGCTCTTTGTTGCGGCATTCGACGTAGTCTTCCAGAGCCTCTTTGAACTTGTCAAAGTGGTACTCGAAGCCGTTTTCGATGAACGATGGCGGCATGAGGGCGCTTCCAAGCGTAACCACGCCGAAGCCGCACGCTTCGCATGTATCACGACCATCATAATCAGCAACAGATGCCAGCCCACTCGGAGTCCCTTTCTGATAGACGGGGCATTCGACTCCATAATGCAGGTATGTTCTGCCGTCGTTGTTGCTTACAGGCCATGCGGCATCGGTGTAAAGTTCGGTCGGCCGCACCTCGTTTGGGACACGCGGCAATAGTGGGATATAGGCAGAAAACCGTTCGCCATCATCTTTTATGTATGCTCGATCGACCTCTTCAATCGCATAGGCATAGAACGCTTTTCGAGCGGCTGACTGCGCTTTCATCTCGACGCTCGATCCCTGAGGTTTTTCATTCGCCAAGCGCTGTCGGTAATAGGTTTTCGCGCGATCGAGCGCTATTTGCGGCTCCCATGTGATGCTCGACTTTTCATGACGGTTCTGGCTGTCAGATAGTTCTGCTAGTTTTTTCGCACGCTCCCACATACACGAGTACTTGCCAATCGAACTCTCGTCCGACCCGCCACAATCCGCCAGCCAAGCGCGCTCTTTAGCCTTCGCCGTGTCCTCAGAAGCCTTCCGCAGCTCCTCGGCCGCACGCTCTAAATCATCCGATGTGTCTTTAATGGCATCGGTCGAGATCTCGGACCCCTCGAGCGCAGCGAAGTCCGACTCGGATGTCCTGGGCACGGCAAGCGCCGTACCGGTATAGGTCACATTATCGGTATCCTGCGCCGAGACCGCCTGCGTGGCACGCGCGGCGATCAGATACGGCAGAGCCGTCTCGATTTTCTGTAAGCCTTCCGATGCGCTTTTGGCAAACTTGTTGCGCGTTTTAATAATCTCAATCCCGGTGTCGACCATATTGCCGGCAACTGGTTCGGCGCCCGGGATGAGGATGGCGACCAGGCCCGTCCCGATCGTGGCAAACCCCGCCAGGCCCAAACTCAAAATGCTCGCATCCACCACCGTGGCAGCCGTGTGATAGGACGACACCACATTGGCGCCTGCCAGCGCGCCGCTATCGGCAGCCACCTGGGTGTCCCCCGCGCGCGACATGCTCCATATCGCCGCCGTCGACGAAAACAGCAGCGTGAGCACCACCAAGATGACCACCGCAGAGGAAAGCGTGGTGTAGGCACCGTCTTCGATAAACAGGTCGATACCGGCTCGACCCATAAAGCCGCCTCGCTTGCGATGGCAGCTCGGACGGCGCGTCAAAACGCGTCTAGACCAGAAACGCTTAATCCCATGCAGCAATCCACGAATCATAATCTCCCTCCAGCCATTCGGGACGTGATTGATACGAGACATCGACCTTGAGCTCAACGTAGCCGCCCTCGGCGGTACCACCCATAACCTGCGCAAACGCACCGATCACAGGCAACGGCTTGACCTCGCCGGAAACGGACACGGACGAGACGCCGCCCGCATCGGCCCGGCTAAGCTCGACATCCCACGACAACGGCCCGCCGGCATGAAAGATCGAAACGTTGGGCACTGCGGCAAGCCGGCGGAGGGTGAACTCCTTAAGATCGTCGTCCTCCGCCGTCGTCGTGGTCATGAGCCGCGCGGTCTCGGCGGCGGCAGACTCCATGACCGCGCGCGTATAAAGCAGGCACACCGGTTGCAGTGCGAGAAGGATGAGCGTCAGAAACGTCGGCAGCAAAAAAGCGGCCTCGACCGTAGACTGCGCCCGGTCCTCGCGCGCGATATCAATACAACGCGATGTCCTTAGCGCCCGCAGCGGCGTCGATAACCGACGTCGAGGCAACGCCATGGGATGCCGCCCGCTCAACCAGCGCCGCCAAGCGTCCATCGGTGCCAGCACGCCAAAGTCCCACAATCGCCAGCACGATCGATAACAGCGCCACCGTGACGATGGCGTATTCGACCGTCGCCTGGGCAGATTCCTCACGCAGAATGCCATGCATTTCACGATCCCTCCTTTGAGCTTATTGTTTGCGGGACCAGACGCACGGCGCGCAGACGACACGAAGCATCGCCAGCATCCGCGGCAACCGTCACCATATCGACCCAGCCGCGCCCATCGCGCACGATGGCGCCCCATACGTTGCCCTTAATATCGAGATAGCCGCTCAGGGCGAGCTGGGCCGTTGGCACCTCGCGGTAGGCGCGTAACATATCCGCCGCTGCCTCGGTCATCGGTCGGTCCTCGGACCATGCAAGCCGGACCGCAATCGCGTTGTCCTCAGGTGAATCCGTCGCAGTGCCAGACCGCTTGTCGAGCGTCCGCAGAAAGGTTTGCGCCGTGACAGCGACATCCGAATCGTCCGCATCTCGCATCTCATCTTTTTGAGACGCCACCGCCGAATCTGAGCCCGAATCGAAGGCGGCCCCAGGACGCTGCTGCCGCGCGGCGGTAAGCCCCCAAAGCACCGCCGCTATCGCCACGGGCAGGCAAGCAAACACCAGCAGCACCCCGATGGGGCGCTCGCCCTCTACAGGCTGTTGATGCCCTCGCTGATAGCGTTCCATAGATCTTGGACCTTGCCCTTAAATGCGACAATGGCAATGATGGCGATCACCACGAGCACGCCGACCAAGATGGCGTATTCGGTGGTGCCCTGCGCACTCTCCTCCTGCAGTAGCTCCCCGGCATGCTGGCGAGCGCGAATTGACTGGCAAACAGCCCAGCTCCAGACCTTGCCAGCAACGTCAGTCATCGTGTTCATGTATTCCTCCCTACATCATCCCGCCTGCTCCCAACAGCGGGCCCAATATGGACAGAAGCAACGCCGGCAAGATGAGTGTGCCGGTGGGAATCAGCAGCTTGACGGGCGCACGCTCGATCTCGCGCTCGACCGCGGCGCGATGAGCCGCACGGATCTCGCGACTTTGAGCGGCCAGTGTCTCGGCAAGTGGGGCACCCAGGGCGAGCGCCTGTCCCACCGTGATGGCAAAGGTCTCGAGCGCTCGCACGTCCAGGTCGCGCGCGGCGGCCAACAACTCGTCCTCACGCGTGCCCACGCCCACCTGCCACGCCCTGCAGGCCCGCTCAAGTCGAAGAGCCAGCACTGACCGGCGGTTGGCGCAGAAAATCTCAAGCGCCGCATCAAACGAAAGACCGGCCGAAAGACCCAAGCGCACAACATCGATCATCTCGGACACTTCGCCGAGCGACACTCGCGCCGGGCCGCCCGCTCCAACCGCGCCCTTCATTCGCGCGGTCAGAGCATCGACCACCGAGCGACCCGCGGCAGCGACCAGCACCGCCTCGCGCTTGCAGGCCTCTGCGATCTTGCGTGCATCCGCCCGATCCAAACCCGTCGCGACAAATACACTCAGAGCGCACAGGCAAGCCGCAACTGCAACCGGGGCGCTCATAGCTCCACCCGCATAATGCGCCTGATAACCACCAGGGCAACGGCGTTGAGGGCAAGACCCAGCACCACAGCGCCCGCGCCGGCAGGCGTCGCAAGACCGCGACGAAAATCTGCCGAAAGCAGCGCCAACACCGCGCACATGCCCGTCGGCATCGCCGCGACCATATGCGCAGACATGCGGGCCTGCGACGTCTTAACATCTAGGCGGCGCTTGAGCTCAATGCGCTCCCCCACCATGCTCGACGCCTCGGACAGTAAGTCGGCAAGCGGAGCGCCGGTGCGCTGTGACACCTTAAGCGCCAAGGTCACAAGCGAAAGACCGGGGGCGTCGATGCGCACGAGCAAGTCATCGAGCGCGTCGGTCGCCGAGATGCCGCAATCGATCGCCGCCGCCACCCGCAAAAACTCGGTATGCACCGGTTCTTGCGCATGAGCGCCCACAAAGCGCATGCCCTGAGCCAGCGAATGTCCCGAGGCAAGCGACATGGAAAGTGCGGTAAACGCCTCGGGCATGGCCTCTTCTGCATCGTGTTGCTCGCGCCGGCTCTCAAAGCCATCCCGAGCGGCGCCAACGGCAATCGGAGCAACAAGTCCCAAGGCAAATCCGAGGGGCGATAACGACACCATCGTTAGTAAAATGCAGCAGACACCGCTCGAGAGCAGCAGAAACGCCAAACGCCCCGAAGCATCTTCGATCACGAGGCCAAGGCGATGCGCCGGAGCCAGCGATGCCCACGAACGGGCGATCTTTTTCAGCAGATCGTTTTCCACCAGCTCACGCGGCAGTTTCTCTGCCACCGTCTCGAGCGCCTGACGCGCCAGCTCCGCCGGCGGCACCTGCGGCACACGAGGTTCCGCCCCGCACGCCGTCGCGACAGAAAACCCTGCCAAACCCCCTACGACGAGGGGCACAGCGACCTCCATTCGTCCACCTCCTCTTGTGTGAGCGTCCCCGACCGCAGGCCTTCTGCGATAAACGGCGGCTCGCGGTCAAGCGTCCAGGTGCGCTCGGCGGCATCGAAAGTCACATAGCGCTCGAGCTCTACGCCGCCCGACGCGGCGCGACGCACCCCCGAATACGAGGAGACGAAGCGCCTGCCATCGGCGTGGGGGGAGGAAAAAACAAAGAAAAAGAGAGCCCAAGGAAAAAAAAAAAACCAAAAGAA
>DAWBYD010000308.1:0-2996 GCA_052278285.1 Collinsella sp.
CCAAAACAGTCCCTATTCCACCGCAACTTCGGTAGGACTCGGCAGCCTGGCGATGCTGGCCATGCGCCGGAAAGCGTGTCCCGGTTTGGGGCCTCGGAATGGGATGCAATTTCCGCTATAGCCATCAACCGGAAACTGCAATCCGTTTTGAGCCCCTATTCCGGGATGCACTTTCCGCCAAGGCCCTCAAACGGAAACTGCAGCCCACAATTCAGTTGAAAAGTGGGCTGCAGTTTCCCCGGGCTAGGCAATGAGCGGGTACAGCGCCTCCTCGCCTACTCCCCCAGCAGGGCCTTCTCGGGCGTGATCGGCAGCGAGCGAACCTGATGTCCGGTAGCGTGTGCCACGGCCGAGGCAACGGCGGCGAGCGGCGTGTTGATGACGACCTCGCCGATCGACTTGGCACCAAACGGACCCGTCGGCTCGTAGCTCGGCTCAAAGGCCACGCGGATGCTGCCGATATCCAGACGTGTGGGCAGCTTGTAGCTCATAAAGTTGCCGGTGCGCAGACGACCGCGCTCATCGTGCTCGACGATCTCGTAGAGCGCGTGACCGATACCCTGGGCAATGCCGCCCTCGGCCTGGACGCGCGCGAGCGCCTCGTTGATCACGGTGCCGCAGTCAACGGCCGCCGCATAGTCCACCACAGTCACCTTGCCAGTGGCCTTGTCGACCTCGACCTCGGCAATACCGGCCATAAACGGCGGAGGCGAAACGGGCAGGCAGGCAGAGGCATGCGAGGTGAGCGCGTCGCCGCCCGCAATGTTCTTGACGCACAGGTTGGCAAAGTCACGCAGCGTGAGGTAGCGGTTCTGCTCGCGCGCGGCACGCTCGTCAGACAGGCGCACGTACTGACCATCAAAGACCACGTCGGCGGCGTCCACGTCCCACATCTGGGCGGCCTTGGCGCAAATTTTCTCGCGCAGCTCCGTCGCGGCGTTCTTGGCTGCCCGGCCCGTCGCGTACGTGCCCGCGCTCGCGTACGAGCCGGCGTCGAACGGCGACACATCGGTATCCACACCGCGCACCACAATGAGCGAGCTCTCCACGCCCAGCTCCTCGGCGGCAATCTGCGCCAGGATCGTGTCGACGCCCATGCCGTTATCGGTGGCGCCGGTGCCAATGGTAATGAAGCCATCCTCTTCCAGGCGCATGTCGATGCCGGCGATGTCCACGTTGGAGATGCCCGAGCCCTGCATGGTGAGCGCGCAGCCCAGGGCGCGCACGCGGTCGCCCAGGTCGACGGCCAGCGGCTTGTCGCGCCAGCCGATCATGTCCATCGCGCGTAGCAGGCAGCGGTCGAGCGCGCAGGCGTTGAGCTTCTCGTTGTAGTACTGCGGCATGATCTCGCCCTCGCGCACGATGTTCTTAAGGCGCAGGTCGGCGGGATCCATGTGCAGCATGTCGGCGAGCTCGTTGACGGCGCTCTCCACGGCAAACTGGCCCTGGGTGGCACCGTAGCCGCGATACGCGCCGCCGCGGTTGGTGTTGGTGTAGACGGCGTCCCAGCTAAAGCGGCTCGCCTTCACGTGGTTGTAGATGGGCAGGCTCTTGTGGCCCGAGAGGCCGATCGTCGTGGTGGCGTGCTCGCCATAGGCGCCGGCGTTGGACAGCGTGTGCAGGTCGATGGCCGTGATAGTGCCGTCGTTCATGGCGCCCAGCTTAACGGTCATCTGCATCTGGTGACGCGAGTTGCCCGCGGTGATGGTCTCCTCACGGGTGTAGCAGCAGTAACTCGGACGGCCGGTCTGCTGGGTCACAAACGCAACAAAGATCTCGCAGCAGCCCGTCTGCTTGGAGCCAAAGCCGCCGCCGATGCGCGGCTTAATGACCTGCACCTGCGACTGCGGAATGTCGAGCGACTGCGCGACCATGCGGCGCACGTGGAAGGGCACCTGCGTGGAGGTGGTCACCGAGATACGCCCGAACGCGTCGGTCGTCGCGAAGGCGCGGAAGGTTTCCATGGGCGCGGTCTGCGTGGCCTGGCTGGTGTAGGTGCGGGTGAAGACGATGTCGCTCTGGGCAAAGGCCTCGTCCAGGTCGCCATAATCGCTGGTACCGCTGCACACCAGGTTGCGCGGGACATCGCCGCCCTGCGGGAACATAAAGGTCACGTCGCCCTCGGGGTGGACCACGATGTCGTTATCGAGCGCCTGGGTAAAGTCGAGCAGGGGCTCGAGTACCTCGTAGTCGACCTTGATGAGCTTGAGCGCCTTGTCGGCGGCCTCCTCGGTCTCGGCGGCGACGATCGCCACCTCCTCGTTTTGGTAGCGCACGAGGTTCTCGAGGATCAGGCGGTCGTAGGGACTCGGCTGCGGATAGCTCTGGCCGGCGATGGTAAAGCGGCGCTTGGGCACGTCCTCGTAGGTGTAGACGCCCACCACACCGGGCACTTTCAGGGCGCGCGACGTATCGATGGAGCGGATCTTGGCGCGGGCATAGGGGCTGCGCTTGAGTTTGACGATGAGCGCACCGGCGGGCACCATATCGCCGGTGTAGACGGGACGACCCTCGAGCAGGGCCTTCGAGTCCTTCTTGGGCTGCTTATGGGTGATCTGCTTGTAGGAGACACCGTCGGAGCTCGTGTCGTTGACGGGCAGCTCGGGCATCTCGAAGCCCACCTGCACGCCAGACTCGTTGAGGAAGCGCACGATGGCGCGCAGCTGGCTCTCGTAGCCGCTGCAACGACAGAGGTTACCGGCAAGCTGACGCGAGAGCTCCTCACGCGTGGCGACGAGGCTCGGGTCCTCCTTGGCGGCGCGGGCGAGCGCCAGCACGTTCATGATGAGGCCGGGGGCGCAAAAACCGCACTGCTCGGCGCCTTCGGCAGCCATCGCGCGGGCAAGCGCCTCGGACTCGGCTTTGAGGCCCTCGAGCGTGGTGATGGTGTGGCCCTCGACGCGAGCGGCGGGAACCGAGCAACTCAGCACCGGGGCGCCGTCGAGCCACACCGTGCACAGGCCGCAGTTGGTGGTTTCGCAGGCACAGCGCACCGA
>DAWBYD010000309.1:0-10434 GCA_052278285.1 Collinsella sp.
AATAAAGATGCCCACGACGCCCGAACCTTCAAAATACTTACCGCGCAGCACCGAAGGCGCGCTCATGGCAAGCCGCTCGGGCCCAATCCACGCGCAACACAGCAGCGCAAACAAGATAATGCTGCAGCACACGACGCTGCCCGCGGGGCCGATACGCTTCTCGCCAAGGGCGTCCTCCGAGTACCAATTGCGCTTTTCGGCCTTCACCTCGTGTCCCATCGAGCCGCGGAAATGGCGATATTTGTCGGTTCCCACGCCCGAAAGGTACACGTTGACGTGCGGCTTATTGCTCACGCGGAACGACGTCAGCAGCACCACGGCGATAAACGCCACGATAACCACCATCAGATACATGGAGTCCTTGCCAATAACGTACGGCACGCGGCCAAACACCATGGCCAAGTAAGGCGACACCAGACCGCTCGAGATAACCGGGAACGCCACGCAGCACAGAATCAGCAGCGCGGCGATGGTGTTGAGCGCCATCCATTCGGTCTTATGGACATTGACCTCAACGTTTTGAGCCGTGGGGTCGACGCCCGAAAGCTTGGCAAGCCACTTGCCCCAGAAGTAAAACGTCGCGGCCGAGCCAAAGGCCAGCACCATGATCATGAGCACGTTGCCGGTCTGCGCAAACGCCACCAGGGCACCCCACTTGGACACGAGCATGCCAAACGGCGCCACAAACATGCCCATGATACCCAGCATCATCAGGCGCGTCAGGTGCGGCATGCGACTGAACATACCGTCCATGTCCTCGATATTGCGGCTGCCGATATGATGCTCGGCCGTGCCCACACACAGGAACAGCAACGACTTTGCCACCGTGTGGAACAGGATCAGGAAGATAGCCGCCCACACGGCCTCGGGCGCGCCGACACCCAAGCAGGCACTGATGAGGCCCAAGTTGGAAATGGTGGAGTACGCGAGCACGCGTTTGGCGTTGCTCTGCGAGATAGCCATGAGGGCAGCGAGCAAAAACGTGATGGCACCCACACTCGTGACCATAAAGCCAGTCACGGGATAGATGGCATAGAGCGGGCTGAGCTTGACCATCAGGAACACGCCGGCTTTGACCATGGTTGACGAGTGCAGCAGGGCGCTCGTGGGCGTGGGGGCAACCATGGCGCCAAGCAGCCAAGTGTGAAACGGCATCTGTGCGGCCTTGGTAAGGGCGGCGAGCGATAGCAGGATGACCGGCATCACCAGCAGCGCGGATTGCGCGGTTCCGGCGCCGGAAAGCTCGATCATGCCCGAGATGGTCAGCGGCATATCGTTAACGTGCAGGTACATGAGTCCGGCCAAAAACGCGATGCCGCCCAGCATGTTGAGGATGATCTGGGTGAAGGCGTTCTTGATGGCCTCGGGCGTGCGCGTGTAGCCAATCATAAGGAACGAGCACACGGTGGTGATTTCCCAGCCGCAGAACAGCCACTCAAGGTTGTCGCTCGTCACGATGACGAACATGGCCGAGAGGAACAGGAACATGAGCGCCAGGAACTGCGGGCGGCGGGCGGGCGCGGTCTGCCCGCGTAGCGCGGCCTCGTGCTCGTCATGGGCCTGGAAGTCCTTCATGTAGCCCAGGGCATACACGCAGATGAGGCTGCCGACGATGCCGACGGCGAGGACCATGATCACGCTCATGTAGTCCAGGTAGAGCGGCGTTGCCGTGACGGCTTCGGCCGCGGGCAGCGTCATGGCTGCAAAGGCAAGCGAGCCCACCAGCTGGACTATGCCAAGCACCGTGGTGAGCGCGTTCCTATATTTGTACGCGTTGTACAGGATGACGGCGCACAGGATGACATCGATGGCGGAGCTGATGATCGAGAGTGCATGCGAGGTGCCGGGGGCAACCTCAAAGCTCTGCGGGCCCGTGCCAAAAAACATGACGGCGACTACAACTGTCACCGCCATAATAATGCCGGAGCCTATGAGCCCCACCGCATCGCGGGCGCGGTCACCGCGCGCGAGCAGCATGCCCAGCGCCGGTACCAGCGGAAACAGGGTAAGGAAATACAGTAGCGTCATACCATCACTCCCCCATGCAAAAACGCTGCAATTGTTTAACGTTATAGCTCAATTGAGGAGCAGCGGCGGCAGGTTTTCGGTCAACTGGGGAGTTTTAGGCGTATGGGGTGAGGGCACGTCCGCTTTGGAGCAGAGAGGCGACGCTCCCCTATCGCAGCGACAGGCGCGCGGGCCACTGCGCGCGGTTTATTGGCCACTTTGGAGGATGTCCCGACAGGCTCGCGCCGGTCCAAAAAGTTGGCGCGGCAAGAAAAATGCGCCCCTGTGGGCGCACCATCCCGTTTGCTATTCCGCCTTTTTAACGCGCGGCTTGCGACCGCGCGGCTTATCGACCAGTGCGGACTCGCCGCTCTCGCGGTACTGACGGCACCAAGCCTTGACCGAAGACTCGCTGGGAATCTTGTGCTTGATCATGGCCTCGCGAACCGTCAAGCCGTTTTCCAGACGGTCCTTAACCACAGCGAGCTTTACGTCGTACGAATAGGTGTGATGATGCGAACCGGCGTTGAGAACGGCGTCGGCACCGCCCACAGCACACGCGCGGGCCCACTGACGAGCCGTGGCCTGGGGAATGCCAAGCTCCGCGGCGAGGGCGCGATGACCGACCCCCTCTTGGAGGATCTCGACGGCGCGCTGTCTAACCTCGGGCGCATGCGTGCGAGTCCTAGTTGCTTCCGACATACCTGCCACTTCTTAGCCTTAACCGTTAATCTGCTTTCTTACGTGCAAGTTAGATAGTAGCATTTTACTGTTTGCTCAAAGCAGTTAATTAAAGTAGACGCGGCGTTATCTGGGCATTTTGCACCAAATTACGACATTTCTTTATCGATTATTTACGCTGGTAGCTGACTCGCAGCTAATCGTCATTCGCTTGTCAACAAAATTGGCATCTCTTTATGTCCTTTGGTATAGAGGATATAGTTATTAACCCCTCCCCCAATAATTTTGAGTGATCCGCAAGGCAGTAGACGTCCTCACTCCTCCTGATTACCGCGCATTGCCATCCACCGGAGCAAAACAAAAAGGGCGGGACCTGCTGTGCTTGCAGGCCCCGCACCGGTTGACGCCCGACGGGACACAGCCGGGCGAGACGGATCCGTGCTACCGCCCCGCCTGGCCGCGATGTTCAACTACAGCTCGTTGGCCGCGTGATATGCCGTGCGAATGGCGCTCGCAATGTCGGCGGTGCGCTCACCCGAGCAGTCGCCCACGCAGGTCACGGGCACCGTCACGCCATCCAGGTCAAACGCGTTGGCCTTGGAGCCCACGGCCATCACCACGTAATCGCAGGCGATCTTCACCGGCTCCTCGGCGCCGTCCTCGGTGGTGCGAACAGCCTCCACGCCCTCGTCGGTAATGGCGGTCAGGCGGGTCTTCACGTGCTGCTCCACGTTGTGCTCTGCAAAATCGCTCATGATCAGCGGCAGAATGGTCTCGGACTCGCCCGCGGCAATCTTGTCGAGCATCTCCACGATCGCCACCTCGCAGCCGTGCTGCAGCAGATACTCGGCAGTCTCGGTGCCCACCAGGCCACCGCCAATGACGGCGACGCGGCCGCTGAGCTCCACCTTGCCGGCCAGCACGTCCCAGCTCGAGACGACCTTGTCCGAGTCGGCGCCCGGAACGGGGATGGCCACGTCGTGCGCGCCCACGGCCACAATCGCGGCGTCGGCGGCGTTGAGGTCCTCAGCGGTAGCGGCATGGCTGAGCTCAACCTTCACGCCCAGGCCAGGCAGAATCTTCTCGTAGTACTCGACCGAGCGCATGATCTCGTCCTTGCGCGGAGGCGCAGCCGCCAGCACAATCTGGCCGCCCAAGTGATCGCTCGCCTCGTAGATGGTCACGTCGTAGCCGCGCTTGGCCGCCACGCGTGCGGCCTCCAGGCCGGCAATACCGCCGCCCACCACGGCGATCTTCTTGTCGCCCTCGCCCGGCTTGATGGCGATGGTCGCCTCGTCGCCGTTCTCGGCATTGAGCACGCACGAGATGTACTTGCGGTTTTGAATCGCGTCGACGCAGCCCTTGTTGCAGTTGAGGCACTCGCGGATGGGCTCGCCCGTGGCGGCCTTCAGCGCAATGTCGGGGTCGCACATGAGCGAGCGGCCATAGGCGATGATGTCGGCGGCGCCGTCTTCCAGAATCTTCTCGCCGGCCTCGATCGAGACAACGCGGCCGACGGTTGCCACCGGCACGGAGACCAGGGCCTTGACGCGCTCGGCCACGGGCAGCGTCCAGTTGTAGGGCATGGCGCCCATGGGCGGAATGGTGTCGCCCATGTTGCCGGTGTGGTTGGCCTGTGCGACCTGGATCATATCGATGCCCGCGCCCTCGAGCAGCTTGGCAAACTCGCAGGCCTCGTCGGGCTGCAGGCCGCCCTTGCCGCGCGGCGTGCCGTCGGGGTTCTCCATGATCACGGGGAGCTTGTACTCCACCATCAGCTGCGGCGCGGCCTCCTTAATGGCAGCGACGACCTCCAGCGCGTAGCGAACGCGGTTCTCGAACGAACCACCGTACTCGTCGGTGCGTTGGTTGAGGATGGCCGAGCACAGCGAACCCACCAAGCGGTCGCCGTGGACCTCGATGGCGTCGATGCCGGCCTGCTGCGCGCGAGCGGCCGAGGCGGCGATGGCCTCCTTGATCTGGGTGAGCTGCTCTACGCTCGCCTCGTTCACAAAGTGCTGCATGTCGTGATGCAGCTTGGCGTAGGCCTGGTTGCGGATCTCGTTGGACTCGGCCATCTTGGCGGCAAAGGTCTCCTCGTCGCCGGCGGCCTTGGCCTCCTGCGCGGCCTTAGCGGCGGCCATGGATCCCATGACCATGCGGCCGACACCGGGCACATCGTACTCGGGGTGGAACAGCTGCAGCGCGATCTTGGCGCCGTGCTTGTGGACGGCATCGGCCAGCGCCTTAAACGTGGGGATCTGGGCGTCGGTTGCCAGCTTGGGCGTGGGGCTCGCGGTCATGACGGGAGCGACGTCGCCGATGACGATGTAGCTCACGCCGCCACGGGCCAGGCGCTCGTAAAAAGCCAGGCTGCGCTCGCCAATGGAACCGTCACGTTCCTCGTAGCCGGTGGGCAGCGGCGGAAACATAATGCGGTTTTTGAGCTCAAGGGGGCCAACCGTAATGGGCTGAAGCAGCTTGGATGCAGGTGCGGTCATGGACATTCCTCTCTTGTAGGCGCGGCGGCGATGATGCCGCGTAGTTGTCTAGAGGATATGGCATGGGAATACAACAGCGCAACGGAAATCGGCGGACAGCAGGTAGCGGCAGGTGGATGGGGCAGGGCGGCCCGCCGGTTTATCTCAATCTGTAACAGTTACGCGGCAAAACCGGGTCTTACTGTTACAGATCGAGACAAACGGGAGCGTTCCGTCGGAAAATCTCTATCTGTAACACCTACAGACCAAAAACGACCCTAGATGTTACAAATCGAGACGAACAAATTCGGTCCGACCAAACATCTCAATCTGTAACATCTAGACCCACTTTTGACCCCTACCTGTTACAGATCGAGACAAATCAAGCCCGCCTGCTAGAAAATCTCAATCTGTAACAACAACTCGGCAAAATCCGCCCCTCGTGTTACAGATTGAGACAAACGGAGAACGTCCTGCCGAAACATCTCGATCCGTAACATCTAGCCGCCCAAATCGGGTCCAGATGTTACAAATTGAGATGAACGGATGAGACATAAACAGAACCTGCGATTGCAACCAATTAGCCCACTATACACATACCGGCTGCATCCGAAGTAGTCCCCTTACCCATGTCTCTCGACTACAAAAAAGGAAGCACGCATGTTGACATCCATTCCCATGATGCAACGGACCACGGATCAAGCCCCAGCGAATCAGAAGTCACCGGCTCTACGGACTTTCCCTCGACGAAGAGCATACTGCCATCCCCAATGGGTGTTAGGTCGCGGGTGAGACCGAACGTGTCGCAAAACACCAGCTTCGCCGCCGTGTGACAGCCATCTTCTGAGGGAATTTGCCATAGATCAATTGATTCGACCGGACTGTGTCCGACTATCTGATGGATACCGGGAAGCGGATCCTGGTACAGCTCTGATTGATCCGCCCAAAGCGGACCGGGAATCTCAAATCCACCCCTTCCGGGTCCCGCAGACTCAAGAGCAGCGAAATCGTCTTCACCACCTCGCCCCCACATCGCATTGAGGACCTGGCACACGTCGCACACATCATATGTATCATTGAGTTCCAGATGCCGATCTGCCCACGCACGCGTAACGCCCGCGTGCGTTACCAGACAATTACCTGCTATTGTTGCCACCTGCACGCCCAGTGTGGCGAGGGCATTCGCGACCTCATCGTACAAATCGACATGCGTACCGGGCCCTGGCGCACGACGGAGATACTGCATATCGTGGTTTCCGAGCACGAGGTCAATCTCCATTCCCTGTCTACGCCTCCGTCTGACCCAAGCGACGAGCATGTCGAGGGCATCCAGCGTTGTGAGTCGGTTGCTGTGCCACTCGTCGGTATAGTCGCCACAAAAGACCACGCGCTCAATGTCCATTTGAGAAACTGCCGCGTCAACGCGTCCCAGTATGAGCTCCTCTTTAAGATGCATATCTCCAACAACAAGTGTCTTTTGGTTGGATGTTGCCATAGGCCACGCACTCCCGTCCGCTCGCAGCTGTTAGTAGTTAATGCCCTTCCATCCGCCTATAGTTAGATAGGTGCCCTCCGCAAATACCTCATCGCGAGGCACACCAATTTCTTGCTGAAACTCCTCCTCACTCGAGCGGTAGTAGAGATTGAAGAGATGAAGTGCCACCGCTGGATCTTCAAGACGTCGGAATTGATGAACCAACTCTTCGCCTGGATAGAGAGTCATGCGACCAGCCATTACCGGCTTGCCGTAGGCAAGCCACATTGAATTTAAGCGGATATTTCTGTCAAAAATAGATCCGGCGATCTCGAGCTCATCAATAGCCTGTTGACGTGTATAGAGCTTTCCAGGGCTAATTTTACTCACGACGGTCTCTATGTTCTCCTTGGTTGGAAGCCATTTTGTATGCATGCCCATGTCCTTTCGCAACGTTTAAGTCAATTATACTCGATGGTAATCCAGTTTTAGACGAGATTTATTTAAGCTATCTATTGATTTATTATCAATTGAATCTTACACTGAAGTAGATTCGATAGTAGACGATATTTTTAAGGAGTGTCTAATGACGTATAAAGACGGAAAGCGCGGTAAGGAGATGCTGCTCGTTCCCATCGGGGGCCGTCCGCAACCGGTTGTGGTGAACAACATCAACAAAACCCTGCGGTGCGAAATGTTTGCATGCGCTTTCGATGAGACGTGGGACGATGACGTCGAGGTCCTCCTGTATGTGAACGATGCGGGAAAATTTGATGGCTCTGCGCCCAATCGAGCCATTCGTTGGGCTAGTGGCAAGCTCATCGATATCGTGTTCGGGAACTTTCTCATTGTCGCCATCGACAGAAAAACCGCCAGCACGATCGATATGCCGGCAGAGGTTCAACGCTTCTACCAGCAAAAGTACAGCGGATACGATGTCAACTGGGAGCAGCGGCCCCAATAAACAGCCCGATAAGGGAATGCGGACAGTCCAAAGCACCGTCCGCATTCCCTACCATTCCCGAAAAAAGAGAGGAAAGCCCATGTGCGACTACGATGCAATTCGGAAAATGCTGAGCTATTGGTGCGAACCGGACCCGTGCCTAGAACCGGGCGGCTACGATGATTGGAGGAAGAGAAACGATTTGGACTGTATTATCGCGTCCCGAGATCGCCGTGTCCCCAATGACTTGGTCCTGAACGCCGATCTCATCTTTTCCCTATGGGTCCCGCTTCGAGCCACCCTCAACAGTGCTCCCAACGAGCGATGGGTGTGGTGGCGTGAGTTCGAGTATGGAGTCAAATGTCCTAAGGAGAATCCCAAATACGAGTGTGGCTTGAATAGCGACGCAGTTGCTGCAGGACGGCAGTACGCGACTGATGTGTATGGCGATAAACAACCCAGAGACTTCATGATAAAGCGCCACGCGCCCTTCTTACAGGAGTTCAACGATCATATCGATGAATTTCTACCACGCGACAACGAAGCCACAGCAGCCCTCGAGAGGCTTTTTGAACTCGGCCAGACCAGGGCGAACGTTATGATCCTACTCGACCGATCGTGGAACAGCAAACGCGGGAAAATGTATGACTACATGCCTAGTTTCTTGGACTGGCTATTCGGTAAATATGATCTTGCAAATCATCGTGCCGCCGATGAAAACATCGATATCGCCAAATGGATTGAGAGGGAGAAGCTCCAGCCATTCTTCGAAAATGAGCACATATCCCGAGATTGCATCCGCGATCTCGCGGGTATCGGAAGTCTGAGATGCCCCCATATGAATGAGCTCAAAAACAGCATACCAGCGTACCTGAGCACATGCTCCACAATCCTGGAAAGGCGAGGCCAGCTTCTCGAAGAGGCATCAGTCTAATTTCTAATTGTCTCAATCTGCGACATCTAGGCCCACTTTTGGCCCCTACCTGTTACAGATCGAGACAATAGAAACCATCCCAACAAAACGTCTCGATCTGTAACATCTATCGACCAAAACCGGCCCTAGGCGTTACAGATCGAGACAAACCAAACCCGCCTGCTAGAAAATCTCAATCTGTAACAGCTGCTCGGCAGAATCCGTCCCTCGTGTTACAGATTTAGACAAACGGGACCCAACCCACCGGTATATCTTGATCTGTAACACCTAGCCGCCCAAATCGGGTCTAGATGTTACAGATCGAGATATTGTTTGAGAAGCTGTGGACCACGCCGAAAGACGGTCCCTTGATAACAAAAAAGCTCGCCGGCTAGGCCGACGAGCTGCAAGTTCTTGGTCGCGGGGGCAGGATTTGAACCTACGACCTCCGGGTTATGAGCCCGGCGAGCTACCAGACTGCTCCACCCCGCAATGTCTGGGCGCCTCATGTGCGCAAGAAAGAATATTACGCGGGAGTTCGGTAGACGGCAAGGAAAATCTCGTAGAGCATAATTCCTTCATATCTTGAACACCCCCGGCGCGAAGAGTCCAGGGCCCGCGACGCTCCTAGGCCATCTCGTCAAACGACGTCTCGTCGTCGGACAACATGGCCGCGTCATAGTCTTCGGGCCCATCGGCTACGCAGTCCTCGAACACGCGATACCTCTCGGCGCGCTCACGGGCAACGGCCGATGCCAGCTCAAAAGCCCGATCGAGCGACATGCCGCACATAAGCTGGTACTCAAGCTCTACGGTAAAATCGCCGCCCACGTCATTCGCCACATCGCTGGCACGCATGCGCAGCTCGCCGCTCCACGGCAACACGACCCCTCGATCGTCGTCCTCGCCCGCAAAGGATGCGCCCGTCGCAGCAAGACGCTCGGCCGTCACGTCTTTCACCATGGAGTCAATAAAATCTGCCAGTGAAGACTTCTCGCTGTTAATCAGCACCACCATCGTCTTATCGCCATCCATGCGGGTCGCGGGCAACTCGTTCAGATATTTAGCTGCAGCGATATTCATCACCGGCAAGTCATCCACATCGATATTCCGATTTGTGAGCAAGTCAATGAGTTCGCGATCGTACGCCTTCGGCGAACCGTAAGAGCCTGGCTCCCACTCGGCAAACTGCCCAAGCATGCCGCTTGTGGCCACAAGCACGCTTTCGGCGTCCCCACGATAGCCAAACTCCCAGTGATAGGAATCGTGCAGCGGAAAAGGCTGGCTCGACAACGGCCCGCAGTGCATATGCGTCAGGGCGAACGGATCGCCCATGGGGTTCACGGCAACCGCGCCGGAATCGCCGGCGTTGCCGTACCAAATGCGCACGCCATCCCATACCACCAGGCACATTGTGCAGGCAAACGAGGCGATGTCGGCAGCGGGCTGATCGACGGCCACGCCTGCGACCGCACGAAGCGCACGCTCAAACACGCCCTTAAGGGCAGAGGCATCACCCGGCACGAGCTCGCCCCGATGATACGCCTCGACCGCCGCATCGACGGCGGCTTCGCTGGCAAGACGGGCCCCCTCGGCGCTCAAAATCAAGGATGGCATACCGCCCGCGCCGGCGGCAACGATCGCCTGGCGAGGCGCCGCGTCGGCTACCGAGCTTTCGCCGCCCGGGCCACCATCCCCCGCCGCGCCGAACGCGCGAGGCGGCTCGACCACTTGCATGCAGCAATGCTCCAGATTTCCGCGCCCCTGCAACTCGTGCCTGGCACTCGCAACACTCGCCTCGTAGTGAATCAACATATCTGCTCCTTATCGTCCACACCGGCTGGGCGCGGCGGGCTCTGGTCCGTCCGGCGCCGCGTCCAGGGCTGCTTCCGCGGGCTTGGACCGCCCGCTTCGTCGCCGACAGTCTGGCAGTAAA
>DAWBYD010000310.1:0-5138 GCA_052278285.1 Collinsella sp.
CGGCGTTTTTTGTTGCACAAAAAGGTACAGGGGTTTGTAGAGGGGTATGGAGATGTACCTACTAGCAGTACATTTTGCGTAATCTGGGCAAACGCTGTTTTATATCTCGTATAATGTCATCTGTCGAAAGATACAAAAACCTGTACCTTTTTGTGCAACAAAAAAAGCCGCTCAACCAGCGGCTTTTCTTATTTCGTCATGAAAAAGGCGACCGCCCTTTGTGGACGGTCGCCTATGTTAATTGTTGTGCAGCTTGCCTTAGGCGCGGGTCTTGATCTCCTCGGTCACCTTGGCAACAAACTCGTCAACGCTCATCTGAACGGTCTCGTTGGAGCGATCGCGGACGGAGATGTTGCCGGCCTCGACCTCCTTCTCGCCCAGGATGAGCATGTAGGGCACGCGGTCGATGCTGCGAGCCTCGCGGATCTTGTAGCCGATCTTCTCGTCGCGGTCGTCGCAGACCACGCGAATGCCGGCCTCCTCCAGCTTGGCGCACACCTCGTGGGCGTAGTCGCGGCTCTTCTCAGAGACGGGAAGCGCCTTGACCTGCACGGGAGCCAGCCAGGTGGGGAACTTACCCGCAAAGTGCTCAATCAGAATACCGATGAAGCGCTCGATGGAGCCAAAGCATACGCGGTGCAGCATGATGGGGCGCTTCTTGGTGCCGTCGGCGTCCACGTACTCCAGGTCAAAGTTGAGCGGCATCTGGAAGTCGAGCTGGACGGTGCCGCACTGCCAGGTACGACCGAGCGAGTCCTCCAGGTGGAAGTCGATCTTGGGGCCATAGAAGGCGCCATCGCCCTCGTTGACCTCGTAGTCCATACCCAGCTTCTCCAGAGCGGTGCGAAGGCCCTCTTCGGCGCGAGCCCAGTCCTCGTCCGAACCCATGGAGTCCTCGGGGCGGGTGGAAAGCTCAACGTGATACTTAAAGCCAAACTTTTGGTACACGGAGTCGATGAGGTTGACCACGCCCACGATCTCGTCGGTCAGCTGGTCGGGACGTACAAACAGGTGAGCGTCGTCCTGGTTAAAGCAGCGCACGCGGAACAGGCCGTGCAGGGCGCCGCGCAGCTCGTGGCGGTGCACCAGGCCAATCTCGCCGGCGCGAATGGGCAGCTCGCGATAGGAATGCGGCTTGGAGGCGTACACCAGCACGCCGCCCGGGCAGTTCATGGGCTTAATGCAGTACTCTTCGTCGTCGATGACGGTGGAGTACATGTTGTCCTTGTAGTGGTCCCAGTGACCCGAGGTCTTCCACAGCTGCTTGTTCATGATGAGCGGCGTGGAGCTCTCCACGTAGCCGGCCTTGTGGTGGATCTCGCGCCAGTAGTCCAGCAGCGCGTTCTTAAGGATCATGCCGTTGGGCAGGAAGAACGGGAAGCCGGGGGCCGCGTCGCGCATCATAAAGAGGTCCATCTCGCGACCGATCTTGCGGTGGTCGCGCTTCTTGGCCTCCTCCAGCATGTGCATGTGCTCGTCGAGCTCTTCCTTGGTGGCAAAGGCGACGCCGTTGATGCGGGTGAGCATCTTGTTGTCCTTGTCGCCCTTCCAGTAGGCGCCCGAGACGCCGGTGAGCTTAAAGGCCTTGAGGGCCTTGGTGTAGCAGATGTGGGGGCCGACGCACATGTCGATGTAGTCGCCCTGCTGGTAGAAGGTGATGCGGGCGTCGTCGTCCAGGTCGCCGATGTGCTCGACCTTGTACTTCTCGCCGCGCTCCTCCATAAGGGCGATGGCCTCGGCGCGGGGCTTCTCGTACACGGAGAACTTGAGGTTCTCCTTGACGATCTTCTTCATCTCGGCCTCGATCGCGGGGAAGTCGTCCTCGCTGATCTTGACGCCCTCGGGCAGGTCGACGTCGTAGTAAAAACCGTTGTCGGTCGCGGGGCCGTAGGCAAAGTCGGCCTGGGGGTACAGGCGCTTGATGGCCTGCGCCATGATGTGCGCGGCGGAGTGGCGGATGACGTGCGTGACCTCGTCCTGCGGGAGCTCGGCCACCGAACCGTCATTGTAGAGTGCCTTCATGGGTATGTTTTCTCCTCTCGGATGCCTGATGCAAGTGCGTGCGATGCGCTCGGCGTTTTTGACTTGCATCATTATAGGCAGGTTGCCTTGGTATACAAGCGCCCGCCGCACCTTAATGGCACGGCGGGCGATTTTCTACGCATGCTTCATCGTGTGGGGCGGGTTGAGCGTGTGGCTTGCGCGGGACGCGCGTCGCCCATGGCTTGCGGCCGGCCCGGCGATGGATGCGTTACTGGATGCGAGTTCGGCAGTAGGGGCAGACCTTCCAGTGCGCATCGAGCGGGCGATGGCAGCTGGGGCAGACATTGCGTACCTGGGTGTCGCACACCGGGCAGACGACAAAGTCCTTCTCGATGGGCGCGCCGCACTGCGGGCAGGTGCCGTACTGGGCAAGCTGGCGCTCGCGCAGGGCCATATCCAGCTCCTGCTCCTCGCGGTCGGCCGCGTAGGAATGCGGACGCAGGACCAGGTAGGCGATGAGGCCCACAAACGGGATGAGGGCGATGATGCCCCATGCCACGTAGGCGCTGGCGCCGCGACGGCGAGCGTCGATGAACACATAGACGACCGACAGCACATACAGGGCGATGATAAAGCCAACAAAGGCATAGACAACGCCCATAAGCTGCGGCGACATGAGCTCGGAGATGTACTTGGACATTACGGGTACCTTTCGGGGTAGTTACAGCTCGAGTTAGTGTAACACGGGGGTCAACGATTTGGCAGGTCGGGGCGGTGGGCGGACAGAAACATCTCAATCTGTAACAGGTAGGGGTGGGATCCGCGGCTTGGTGTTACAGATCGAGATGGACGGGCGGGCCGCCGGGCCAATGTCTCAATCTGTAACAGTAACTCGGAAAAATCGGTCCCAGATTTTACAGAACGAGACAAACCTCTGACACCAGGGACAGCAGACGAGGTCACCGATGGTCCTGAGTCTCCCCTCGCCTGCCGTTGGCGGGTGTTGCGGGGCTGTTCGCCGCATTGCCACCGCGCTGGGGGCACGCAGACCGTAGGATGGTCTTATTGACGGCCTGTCAACTCGTCTGGGAGGCACTGTGGCAGAAACGTTTGATATCGCGATTGTGGGCGCGGGCATCACGGGATGCGCCATCGCGCGGCAGCTCGCACGATATGACCTGTCCATCTGCGTGGTCGAGACAGCAAACGACATCGCGCTGGGCGCGTCGAAGGCCAACGGCGGCCTGGTGCACGCCGGCTACGATCCGGCGCCGGGCACCGTAAAGGCGCAGGGCAACGCCCGTGGTTGCGAGCTATATGGCACATGGGCCCAGGAGCTGGACTTTCTGTTCTGCCGCACCGGGTCGATGGTGTTGGGCTTTAACGACGAGGACCGCGCGCAGCTGGAGAAGCTGCGGTGCAACGGCCTTGCCAACGGTGTGCCCGAGCTGTCGATCGTCGGACCCGACCGCATCCACGAATTAGAGCCGCGTGCCAGTGCCGATGCAACGTGCGCGTTGTGGTGCCCCTCGACTGGGTTTGTCGACCCGTTTGAGGTTGCCATCGCCGCGCTGGAGAACGCCGTGGCCAACGGGGTGACGTTTATGCGGTCCGCATCGGTGGAAGCGATTGATGTCGCGGGCTCGAGCGACGACGCGCGCTTTACGCTGGCGACCCCCGCTGGCAACGTACGCAGCCGCTACCTGATCAACGCCGCGGGCAACGGCGCCGCCGACATCTCGCATATGGCGGGCGCCGAGGAGTTCCAGATGGTCTGGCGTCAGGGCAACATCGTGGTGCTGGACAAGGAGCCGCGCACGCTCATGCCGCTCTACCCCGTGCCGACGCCGGTGTCGAAGGGCGTTATCGTGACGGGCACCGTGCACGGCAACACCGTGATTACCGCACCCGCCGCTGTGCGCGAGCCGGGCGATACACAGACCTACGCGACCGATATCAACGCGCTCCTGACCGGCGCGCGCAAGCTGGTGCCCGATCTGGACACGCGTCGCGTGGTGCGCGCATTTGCCGGCGGGCGCCCGGTCATTCAGGGAACGAACGACTTCTTTATTGGACAGTCGGCCGTTGTGCCGGGGCTTTTCCAGGCGGCGGGCATTCAGTCGCCGGGCGTGGCAAGCGCACCGGCCATTGCCGAGCGCATGGAGCTTGTGATGCGTGAGGCGGGCGTGGAGCTGCACGAACGTGCCGATTGGGACCCGATCCGCCATGCGCCGGACGACTTTGACCGCGCGCCGCTTGCGCGCAAGGAGGAGCTCATCGAGTCCAATCCCGCGTGGGGACAGATTGTCTGCCGCTGCGAGACGGTGCCCGAGGCCGAAATCGTGGCCGCGATCCGACGCCGCCCGGGCGCGGTTTCGGGCGAAGGCGGCAAGCGCCGCTGTCGTGCCGGCATGGGTCGATGCCAGAGCGGCTTTTGCCAGAGCCGCGTGGTGGCGATCCTAGCACGCGAGCTAGGCTGCGATCCCAGCGAGGTGCTGTTGGAGGATGCCGGATCTTGGTTGGTTGAGGGACCGCTGAAGGGGGTGCGCTAGCATGGCGACTTTTGATATGTGCGATGAACGCGCGGAGGCCGGAGCCGCAGCGTCGGTAGCAACGCAAGCCTTCGACGTGGTCGTTATCGGCGGCGGACCTGCCGGCATGGCGGCCGCGATGGCCGCGCATAAGGCAGGCGCACGCGTGGCCATCGTGGAGCGCGAGCAGCACTTGGGCGGAATCCTCCGCCAGTGCATCCACCCCGGTTTTGGCCTTTCGCACTTTAAGCAGGAGCTCACCGGTCCCGAGTACGCGCAGCGCTTTATCGATCAGGTACGCGCGACCGACATTGCGCTGTTCTTGGACAGCATGGTGATTGGGATCGATTCGAGCGAGGGTGCGGGAGCCACCGCAGTCCATACCGTCACGCTCATGAGCCCCGCCGGCATGCTGCAGCTCACCGGACGCGCGTCGTCCTTGCCATGGGGTGCCGCGCGCGCACGCGCAGCGAGATCAAGATCCCCGGCAGCCGTCCCGCCGGCGTGTTTCCGGCGGGCCTGGCGCAGTGCTACATCACTATCGAAACCCTCACGCCCGGCTCGCGTGCCGACGTTTTGGGCTCGGTGGTAGGCCTTTTCGTTACCACCCCGCGCAAAGATGGC
>DAWBYD010000311.1:0-10298 GCA_052278285.1 Collinsella sp.
CGAGGGCGAGGACGCCAAGGTCGTCGCCACCGGCACTAACGCCGCCGACGGCGAGATCACGATGAGCAAGATCATCTACAACGAGCCCGGCAAGCACGCCTACACGCTGCGCGAGGTCCCGGGCGACGCCGGCAACGGCATCACCTACGATGGCAAGACCTACACCATCGAGACCACCGTCACCGACAACGGCAAGGGCGAGCTCAAGGCAAAGCATGAGCTGAAGGGCGCCGACGAGGCGAAGTTCAGCAACAGTTACAAGCCGAATCCTGGCGAGTTCAGCGTCACCGACCAGATCACCGCGAACAAGGTCCTGACCGGGCGTGAGCTCAAGGAAGGCGAGTTCTCCTTCGAGCTCGTCGAGGGCGATAAGGTTGTCGCTACCGGCACTAACGCTGCCGACGGCGCGATCACGATGGGCAAGGTCGCATACGACAAGCCCGGCAAGCACGCCTACACGCTGCGCGAGATCAAGGGCGGAACCACCAGCAAGGGCATCACCTACAGTGACGCCAAGTACACCATCGAGACCACCATCACGGACAACGGCGACGGCACCCTCAAGGCCGAGCATGTCCTGAAGGACGCCACGGCTGCGACTTTCAAGAACACCTACAGCGTGGCCCCGCTCGATGCGGAGCTCGACTTTGACCTGAGCAAGGTCATCAGCGGCCGCGACTGGACGGATGGGGACGAGTTCAGCTTTACCATCACCGCCCCCGAAGACGCCCCACTGCCCGATCCCGCAACCGTAACCGTGAGCAAGAAGGACGCGAAGGACGGCATTGCCGCCATCAAGTTCGGCAAGATTCACTACGCTGCCGCCGGAACCTATAAGTACGAGATTCGCGAGAACGCGGGCAGCACGGTCGGCATGACGTATGACGCGCATGTCGCAACCGCCGAAGTGACCGTGACCGAGAACGGCGATGGCAGCCTGACCGCCAACGTCACCAAGAAGGAAAACGGACGCTTTACCAACACGTACCGCACTGAGCTTAACTACACCGCGGCCGGCGGCCTCAAGCTCAGCAAGAGCCTCTCCGGACGTCCTATGACCGAGGGTCAGTTCACGTTTACCGTGACGCCTGCCGACGAGGCCTCGGCCAACGCGCTTGGCCTGCTGCCCGGAGCCAACAACTTCAAGTCCCCTGCGACGGCAGAGGCAACGGTCGGCCTGATCGACATCCTGGCTGGCCATGAGGTCAAGTTTACGCAGGCTGACGCCGGCAAGACCTTCAAATACACCGTGGCCGAGAAGAATGACGGCAAGCCCGGTTACACCTACGACGACGCCGTGCGTACCGTGACGATCGCCGTCGCCGATGACGGTGCCGGTACGCTTACCGCCACGACGACCGTCTCCGGCGGTCCCGAGGGTACGCATACGACGGTCCACAAGAGCGGTGAGAACAAGGTTGAGAGTGCCCTGGTCCCGTTCCACAACAGCTACAGCGCTACGACCAATACGCCTGGTGGTACCGCTGCTCAGGTTGTCGCCACCAAGACCCTGACCGGTCGTCCGATGGCCGATGGCGAGTTCTGGTTCGGCATTGCCTATCAGGGCGAGCTTGTGGGCTACGAAAACCTCAAGCCCAATATCGGCGGGCATGTGAGCTTTGATGCGCTGCACTACGACACCGAGATGCTTGCCAATCTTGAGGCGGCTGGGCTTGCCCATCGTACCGACAAGGACGGTAAGCTCGCTTGGACCATTAACTACACGGCCTACGAAGATTTATTCGGGCTGCCGAATGGCGTTTCCGCTACAACGTGGAGCTTTGGCTTTAAGGTTATCGTTGTCGACAACGGTGACGGTACCCTGACGGCAACGGTCGACTACGGTGGCGTCGAGCCCTTGTTCGAAAACGTCTACGGCGCCGACGCCGTTGACGCCGCGCTCGCCGGCGCCAAGAAGCTCCAGGCAACCGAGGGACTGACCCCGGCCGACATCGCGGGCAAGTTCACCTTCACCGTGACCGCTGACGAGGCGGGTGCCCCGATGCCCGAGCGCACGACCGCAACCAACGACGCGGCTGGCAACGTGGACTTTGGCAAGATCCACTTTACGCTCGACGACCTCAACCGTGCCCTGGGCGTGACGACTGATGCTTCTGGCGATGCATCGAGCGACGCTGAAGCCAACACCGACGAGGCCGAGGTTGACGCTGACGCCAGCGGTGACGAGACCAAGGACGAGTCCAAGCCCGCAGCTCCCACCGCCCCGCGCTCGCACACCTTTACCTACACGGTGACCGAGTCCGGTAGCGCCCCTGGCGTGGCCAACGACGCCAACGCCACGCGCAAGGTTTCCTACACCGTGACTGACGACGGTGCCGGACATCTGGGTGTCGTGCGCAACGGCGGCGACGGTGCGGCCTTTACGTTCACCAACACGTACGGCGTGGCACCTACCGATTCTGTCGTGACCGATCAGGTCAAGACCGTCAAGCGTTTGACCGGACGCGACCTTGCGGCTGGCGAGTTCACGTTTGATCTGCTCGAGGACGGCGTGGTTGTCGCTAGCGGCACCAACGACGCCAACGGCACCGTTACGCTGAGCCCGATCCGCTACGAGGCACCCGGCACGCACACGTACACGCTGCGCGAGGTTTGCCCCAACGCGCTCGGCCTGTACAAGGGCGTCACCTATGACAGCGCGACCTACACCGTCGTGACCACCGTCTCCGACAATGGTGACGGCACGCTGACCGCGACGCACAAGCTCGAGGGAACTACCGAGTCGGCTGGCTTTACCAACAAGTATCACGCCATGCCCACGCAGGTTTCCATCGGCGCGGTCAAGGTGCTCGAGGGGCGCGAGCTCAAGAAGGACGAGTTTAGCTTTAAGCTCGTTGGCGAGGACGTCGAGTCCACCGTCACCAACGACGCTGACGGCAAGATCAACTTCGACAAGCTCGAGTACGACGAGCCCGGTACGTACGTCTACACCATCAGCGAGGTCAAGGGTGACGAGGCCGGTATGACCTACGACAAGTCCGTCTTTACCGCGACCGTTAACGTGGTCGACGACGGCGAGGGCAACCTCAAGGCGAACGTTGCCTTTACCAAGGGCGACAAGAGTGTCGAGGGCATCGTGTTCAACAACACGTACAAGAAGCCCGAGACGCCCGTGCCGACGCCCGATCCCGGCACGCCCAAGACCGTGACGAATATCGTCAAGACGGTCAAGGGTTTCCTGCCCACCACAGGCGACCAGCAGGCCACGGCCCTGCTCATGGCATTTGTTATCGCCATGGCCGGCGTCGGAGCCCTGGTCTGGGGTATCCGTAAGCGCTAGGCACGTCGACAGCGCCCGGGGCCAAAAGGCCCCGGGCGGCCGGCAGGGTTAAATCACGACCTACTCCTACCCCCAGCCGCCACGGAGGCATCTCCCTCCTCCGTGGCGGCGCTTTTGTGCGTAGGCGAGAAGGGCCTGCCGCGAAACCGGCCCATCTACTACGTTTAGCCCCTTACCCCCAACCATGCCGAAAAGCGCAAAAACAAAACCGCAGGTAGAACGCCTGAGGTTTTGTTCAAAACGAAGGTATGGTCAGGGGTATCGAGTCAAACGTAGTAGATGGGCCGATTTCGTGGCGAGCGGTTCCGGCTGATCCCTTGGGGACGGAGGAAAACGGATCATTTTGGTCCCGCGAGGCTGGCGGAGACACTCGTGCAGGGCCGCCCGAACAAAACTATGCCGGTTTACTACGATGAATCCGAGATTCCTGACCACACCCGCATTTTTGCAAATATCGCAAGTGTCCTACCTGCGGTTTTGTAAGTGCACAATTTGCCGTGGTCGGAGATATGCGGTTCATCGTAGTAAACCGGCATAGTTTTGAAATGGCATCAAATTGGCGGCAGCCAGCGGCTAGCCTCGCAGGTAGGCGATGGCGATCTGCGTGCGGTTGCGCAGGCCCATTTTGGCAAGGATTGAGCTGATGTGGTTGCGCACGGTGCCTTCGCCCATGTAGGCGGTGGCGGCAATCTCCTTGTTGTCGAGGCCGCGGGCGATGAGCTCTGCGACTTCGAACTCGCGGTCGGTCAGGCTGGCAAAGGCGGCGGGCCGGCGAGGCGTGTCGGCCTCGGACCCCGCCCCATCAAAGTCGATATCTTCGATCGCCTTGCCCTCGAGCACGCGTTTGCCGTCCATGACCTGTGCCAACGCCGGCGGAATGGCGGCGACATCGGTCTTGATCAGGTAACCGCGGGCGCCCAGCTTGAGCGCCGACACAATGTACTCGTCATCCGAGAATGTCGTCAGAAACACCACGCGCGCCGCAGGGTCGCGCTCGAGGATCTCGCGCGCCGCCGATAGGCCGTCGCGTCCCGGCATCTGAATGTCGAGCAGCGCGATGTCGGGCGTGTGCTCAGCGTAGAGCGCGACCGCGTCGTCTCCATTGGCGCCGGTGCCCACCACTTCGATCTGCGGCTGGGCGCCCAGGATAATCTTGAGCGAATCGACCACCAAGCGGTCGTCGTCGACAACTATGAGCCTCATCGGGCGTCATCTCCTTGCTGTTTGGGGACGGTGGCAAACACGCGCCAGCCGGGGGCGCCGGCGCGCAGGCCGGCGGTGAAGGTTCCGCCAAGCGCCTCGACGCGCTCGCGCATGGAGGCGAGCCCCATGCCTTCTACGACGTTGCTGCTGCTCGCCGGGGTCGCGTCCGCGCCATCATCGGTAACGATGAGCTGGTAAAACGACGGATGCTCCATGCACCGCACAGTAATGGTTTTGGCATGGGCGTGGCGCATGGCGTTGGAAAGCGCCTCGCGCAGCACCGCCGTAAAGCAGTTGGCGACGTTGGCGGGCGCATGCTCGGCCAAAACCTCAAGCTCAACCTGCGGACCGCTGTCCGAGCGTGCGCCTTCAACGATGCGTTTGAGCCGCACGGAGAGGTTGGTCGCATTGTCGTTGAGCGCGTGGACGCTGGTGCGCACAAGCTGGAGCGCCTCGTCAACCGTGCGTTTGACGTCGGCGAAATCGGCGGCGATGCCGGGCTCGTCGGCGTGGACTACGCGTAGAGCCTCGGTCTGCAGCGAGGCTCGCGTGAGCTGGTGTCCGACGTTATCGTGGATCTCGCGCGCGATGCGGGCGCGTTCGGCGAGTGTTGCGAGCTCGACTTCGTAGTCCTGGCGGTCGGCGAGGTCGCGGTTGCGTGCCTCGAGTGCCAGGGCGCGTTCTTGCAGCTTGTCGCGGGTGCGACGCATGCGTTCCTGTTCGCGCCCCAGCTGCGCGGTGCGCAGCGACAGCAACGTGGCGGCGACCGAAAGGATGGCGGTTAGCAGCAGCGTTCGGGTGGTGAGCACGCCGCCACGAAGGTCCGCGACAAGCGCGCAGACAAACACGGCGCCAATCGCCAGTGCGGGCCAGATTCGTTCATGGCGCACGCGTCGCGCGATGTCATAGAAGGCAAGGGGTGCAAACGGCACAAACGGCGGCACGAAGACGGCCGCGATGATGTAAGCGTAGCTCGCGGCCTCGCTTGCGCGTCGCGTGCGTTCCTCCTGTGCGACTTCGGCCAGTGAGGTGGCAATAACGCCAAGGCAAAACGCCGCGACCAGGCGAGCATCCACAGCAAGACCCACGGCGGCCGCAATGCAGCACGCCAGCACGATCGATTTGTCGAAAAGCCTGTTCATACGGGTATTGTACGCGAAGCTGCGTGTGGTGGAGGGGCCGCCTGCGCAACCGTGACATTCCTCCCGTGCGGCAGAGCGGGGGCGTCGGCGGGCCGTACGACCAAGACCTCCACACTCGTGACAAAGCTCACTGGTGCGTGCCGCCCGCTCCTGCGATGATGCAATCGTACCGGGCCGCAAGCAACAGAAGGGCCGCCTCATGACAGACATCGTCCACGTCGAAAACCTCGTCAAGCGCTACGATGACCTTATTGCGCTCGACCACTTTAACCTGAGCATCGCCCCCGGCGAGATCTTTGGCCTGCTGGGCCCCAACGGCTCGGGCAAAACCACGTCCATCAACTGTATCTTGCAGCTGCTTGCCTACGACAAGGGCACCATTGAGCTGTTCGGCGAACCCATGACGCCCGCTCGCTACGACCTCAAGCGCCGCATCGGCGTGGTCCCGCAGCAGGTAGCGGTGTTCGACGAGCTCACGGTGCGCGAGAACATCGACTATTTCTGCAGCCTTTACGTCAGCGACCGCAAGCGCCGCCGTGCGCTGGTGGACGAGGCGATCGACTTTGTCGGCCTGGGCGACTTTGCCAAGTTCCGCCCCGGCAAGCTCTCGGGCGGCCTGGCACGTCGCCTCAACATTGCCTGCGGCATTGCGCACAAGCCCGAGCTCATCTTCTTTGACGAGCCCACGGTGGCAGTCGACCCGCAGAGTCGCAACGCCATCCTGGAGGGCATCTGCCGCTTGCGCGACGAGGGCGCTACGGTGGTGTATACCAGCCATTACATGGAGGAAGTCGAGCAGATTTGCAGCCGCATCATGATCATGGACGGCGGACGTGTGCTGGCGCAGGGCACCAATGACGAGCTCAAACGCATGATTCAGATGGGCGAGCGCGTGACGGTCGAGGTCGGCGCCGTCGAGCCCGCCACGGTCGAGCGGCTGCGTGCCCTCGAGCACGTGCTCAGCGTTGAGCTTTCCGGCGGCGAGCTCGTCTGCACCTGCGAAGCGAGCCCGCACAATCTGGTCGGCATCCTCGACACGCTGCGCGCTGCCGACGTGGCACTCGGCCGCGTGTGGAGCGAGCCGCCGACCCTCAACGACGTGTTCCTCGAGATCACCGGCCGCGAGCTGCGCGACTAGGGGGCGGCCATGTTCAACACCATCATCACTACGGTCAAGACGCTGCTGCGCCGGCCGAGCACGTGGGTCTGGGGCGCTCTCTTTCCCATTGCACTTTCCACGATGTTCATGTTTATGTTTGCGAACCTCAGCTCCGACGGCACGGTCGACCCGGTGCCGGTGGCCGTCGTAGCGGATGAAGCCTGGGATGCCTCGACCTTTAAGAACGTGGCGACGTCGCTTGCCAAGGAAGGCGACGCTCGGCTGCTCGAGATCCACGAGTGCGACGACGCGGCCTCCGCGAACCGTGCGCTTAAGGCCGGCGAGGTTGCGGGCATCTATACGGTCGACGACGCGGGCACGCCCAAACTCACGTTGCTTTCGAGCTATGACAACTCGCGTGCGTCGTCGGTGCTCATCGACCGCAGCATTTTGGAGACGGTGGCAAGCTCGTATACACAAAATGCCGAGCTCATGTCCCAGATTGCCCAAGACAACCCGGCGGCGCTCACCGACCCGGAGGCGGTTGCGCGCGCCCTGTCGCTCGAGGGCGGCACCCGCCGCGTAAGCCTGACACGCACAGCGCCCGATGGCACGGTCATCTACTACTACGCGCTCTTTGGCCTGGTCGCGATGATGTCTGCCGAGTTTGCCGCCTTGAGCGTCGTCGACCTGCAGCCCAATCTGTCGGGCCTTGGCGCACGTCGCTGCGTGGGCGGCCTTTCCAAGACGGCGTCGCTGACCGGTATCTTTGTGGGCTCGTGGCTGGTTTCCTTCGCCTCGATGACGATTGCGATCGGCTACGTGCGCCTGGTCGTGGGCGTCGACTTTGGCGGGCGCGAGGGGCTGTGTCTGGTGGGCGGCGCCGCTTCCGCGCTTGCCGCCACGGGCTTGGGACTCTTTGTGGGCACGCTTCCCGTTAAGGGCGGCAAGGCGTCCAAGTCCGGCATCCTCACGGGCTTTGCCATCACGTGCGCCCTGTTCGCCGGCCTCTACGGCGAGCCGGCGATGGCGCTTGCCGACGACGTCGCCCGCGCCTGCCCGGCCGAGTGCTGGCTCAACCCCGTCAAGCTCATCTGCGACATGTTCAACCGCCTGTATTTCTTTGAGGACCTGAGCCCCTTCGCTGTTCGCGCGGGCGCGCTCGTCCTGATGGCCCTGGTGTTTGTCGCCGCCGCTACGCTGATCTTTGGAAGGAGTCGCTATGAGCACCTTTAAGACCGCGCTTCGCATGGCGCTGGCGCACCCGTTCTACCTGCTCATCTATACGGTGTTCATCTCGCTCATGGGCGTATTCATCGCGGCATCGGTGAGCTGGAACTCGTCGCAGCTCACCGAGTACAAGCCCTACGACACCAACGTGATCGTGGTCGACCGCGACAATAGCGACCTTTCGCGTGCGCTTACCAAGCACCTGGGTTCGCGTTTTGAGCTGGTCACGGGCATCGGCGACGATACATACGATCTTGCGGACGCGCTCTCCAAGAGCAACAGCGCCAAGGGCAGCGCCGACTGCGTGTTCTTTATCCCGGAGGGGTTTGAGGGCGACCTCGTTGCAGCCGCCCGTGCGGGGGAGTCCCTGCCCAAGCTCGATGTGACCTACGGTGCCGGCACCATGGCGGCGGCGCTTTCGTCTGCCGAGGCCTCGCGCTGGATCTCGCTCGCGGGCGCTGCGGCGGCGCTTGAGCCCGCTGCTTCTAACGGCGACGTTGCCAAGGCTGCCGAACACGCGGCCACCGAGCGTGCCGAGGTCGAGATCGAGCAGGTCAAGGTCGACTCGACTGCCGCCGCCACGCTCGAGTCGTACTTCAACTTTGGCGCGTACGCGATCATCTCGTCGGTCATCGTGTCAGTGGGATTGGTGTTCTCGGGCATGAACGAGCCCGAGCGTGTGCGCCGCATGGAGGCCGGCCCGGTCTCCGAGCGCCAGCGCTCGCTTGCCGTGTTTGCGGCCGCCGCCGTGCTCACCGTCTGCATCTGGTTTGTGTCGAGCATGATGGGCGTCGTGGGCTTTGCCGGCGCGGTTGCCGAGGTCGGCGTGGGTCGTGTGTGTCTGGCGCTGGCGGCGACGTTTGCCCTGGCGTGCACGCCTCTGGCCGTTGGCTTTGCCCTTTCGAGTCTGGGCGCGCGCGAGGAGCTGCTCAACGGTGTGGGCAACCTGCTCGGCATGCTCATGACGTTTTTGGGCGGCGCTTGGATGCCGCTGTCGCTGATGGGTTCGGCCGTGCAGACGGTGGCGCACTTTGTGCCGACGTATTGGGTGAACGACGCGATCGGCAAGGCGCTCGCTTCGGACCTGACGTCCACCGTGTTGGGCGACATCGCCTGCGACCTGGGCGTCACCGTGCTCTTCGCCGCCGCCATTGCCGCCGTAGGCCTGGCCCTCTCACGCGCCAAATCCCGCGCCTAGTCTGAAATAAATCCTAGGCCTCGCCCCAAAATAGTTCGCCAAGGTTTACTATTACGTTCATAAAGTAGTACAAGGCTAACAATGGGGGATACCATGGCAACGCAGGAAGCCTACGTCCAGGTTAAGGATCTCAAAAAGCACTACGGCGACGGTGATGCGCGCCTGACGGTACTCGATGGCATCGACGCGTCCATCAACCGCGGCGAGATCTGCGTCATGCTGGGGCCCTCGGGCTCGGGCAAGTCGACCTTTCTCATCCTGATCGGCGGCCTGGAGGATGCTGACGGCGGCTCCATCATGGTGGACAGCTGCGACCTCACGGTGCTCAAGCCTGCCGACCTGGGCGAGTATCGCCGCCGTGAGTTGGGCTTTGTCTTCCAGTTCTACAACCTGGTGCCCGACCTCACCATCAAGGAGAACATCGAGGTCACGGCGCACCTGTCCAAAAACCCGCTCAATGTCGACGACCTGCTGCGTTCGCTGGGCCTCTACGAGCACCGCAACAAGTTCCCGCGCCAGGTCTCGGGCGGCCAGCAGCAGCGCTGTGCCATCGGCCGTGCGCTCGTCAAAAACCCGGGCCTGCTGCTGTGCGACGAGCCCACCGGCGCGCTTGACTACAAGACGTCCAAGGAAATCCTGCAGCTCATGGAGGATGTCAACCGCACCTACGGCTGCACCATCATCATTGTCACCCACAATGCCGCCATCGCGCACATGGCCAATCGCGTGCTGCGCCTGCGCGACGGGCACATCGTCGAGGATGAGCTCAACGAGTCGCCCGTTGCGGCCGCCGAGCTCGATTGGTAGGCGGCGCCATGGCACCTCTCGCAAAACGTCTCCCGCGCGAGCTGCGCCGCAATATCGGCAAGTACCTGGGCATCTTTTTGCTTATGTGCGGAAGCATCGCTCTCACCTCGGGATTTTTGCTCGCAGCGCATTCCATCGGCTGCCTTATCGATGACATGCGCGATGCGTACGCGATTGAGGACGGCCGCGTGACCACCTCCTTCGAGGCTACCGACGATCAACTCAAGGCCGCCGAGGATGCAGCCGGCGACGTCGGCGGCGGCACGCTCTACAAGAATTTCTCCATCGACGCCATCATCAAAAAGACCGCCGGCGACG
>DAWBYD010000312.1:0-3670 GCA_052278285.1 Collinsella sp.
GTTCATAGCGAGTCCCCGTGTCGGCGCCCGTCAGCGTAAGCGCGTCCTCGTCGAACTCGAACCACTCGTTGCCCAGGCTCTTAATTGAAACCAGGCCCTCGACCTGTGTTAGGTCCAAGCGCACAAAGAGGCCCATGCTGCTAACCCACGAGACGGTTCCGGCATAGCGCTCACCCAGACGGTCCTCATAGTACTGGGCAATCTTGATCTTTTGCGTCGCATGGCTGGCGGCATCTGCCGCGCGCTCGGCATCGCTACATGCGCGGCAGATCTGCGGCAGAATGCGCGGCAGCGACTCACGCCCCTTGCCGATCAGCCGCGGCGTACGGACCAAGGCGAACTTGCCGCCGAGCTGCTCATAGGCCAACTGCAGTTTGAGCACGCGGTGCACCACTAGATCGGGGTAGCGACGGATGGGACTCGTAAAGTGACAGTAGCACGGCGCGGCGAGCGCAAAGTGGCCCTCGTTGCGCGGCTTGTACAGCGCGCGCTGCATGCTGCGCAGAAGCAGCGTGTTGACGAGCGGTGCGTTGGCCGTACCGGCGGCAGCATCAACTGCAGCCTGCAGCTCATCGGGGCTCCCCAGGGCAATACCGGCAGCACGGCGATCGTCGATGATGCCTAGCTGCGCCAGCGCAACGGCAGCACCGTGCAGGCTATCGGGGCTCGGATCCTCATGCACACGATAGCAGGCCTCGATATCACGGTCTGCCAGCCACTCTGCAACGCACTCGTTGGCGAGCAGCATGGCTTCCTCGATAAGCGACGTGGCACACGAACGCTCACGCGCCACAATCTGCACGGGCACTCCGTCCTCATCCAATAGAGCGCGAATCTCGGCTGTGTCAAAATCGACTGAGCCGCGGGCGCGACGAATACGACGGCGAAGTTCGGCGAGTTCGTTAGCGGCGACAAGGAAATCGCCGAGGTCGATGTTGTAGCCGCGGGCGGCCTCCTCGCACGCAAGACCGCGCTCAAGCGCTTCCTCGCGCGAGGTCTCGGCAGCCGCAACATCCTCGGCTGCACCCTCCAGCACCGAATACTCAACCGCGCCGGCACGCACCAGCAGCGCCTCGGCGCCGTCATAGTCCATACGCACACGCGAGCGAATCACGCTGGAATACGGATCGTAATGCCGCACGCGACCCTGCGCATCGAGCTCGATATCGACGGTAAACGCAAGACGGTCCTCGTCAGGGCGAAGCGAGCACAGGTCACAGGACAGGCGTTCGGGCAGCATGGGAAGCACGCGATCGGCCAGATACACCGATGTCGTACGATGGCGAGCCTCAAGATCGATATGCCCGTCCCAAGCCACATAGTGTGAAACGTCGGCGATATGCACACCCAGCTTGTAGCCACCCTCGGGCGTGCGCTCCAACGAAATGGCATCGTCAAAGTCGCGCGCGTCGACCGGGTCGATCGTGATGACAAAGCGGTCGCGCAGCTCGCGGCGGAGCGGGTCCTTAAGCGCCGCGGACACATCGAGCGAAAGCCCCTCGGCCTCGTCCAGCGCGGCCTCGGGATAGCTATCGGTATAGCCGTAACGCGCCATCACATATTGAACGCCCAAATCGGGCGCGTCATCTCCGCCAATGCGGCGTTCGATCGTCACAGTGCCCGATTCCAGGCGCGTCGGGTAGGTCAAAATGCGCGCGACAACGGCATCACCCGGGTGGACACTCAGACGATCCGCCGAGGTATCCTCGGGCAAAATGAAGAAGTCGGCCTTCAAGCGCGAATCGAGCGGCTCGATCACACCGAGCGGACCGGCGGTCTGGTACGTACCCACCACGCTTATGGCTGCGCGCTCAACTACGCCCTCGATCACGGCGCGACGCTCGCCATGCGGGCTATTCTTAATGCTCACGGCAACGGTATCGCCGTCCATGATCTCACGCTTGCCGCGACCCATGACCTTGTAGTCGCCATTCTCGGTTATGACATAGGCACTGTGCTCATGGAGCTGCACGCGCCCGGTCAGGCTCGGACGGCGTTCGCTGCGCACCGGCCCGCGCTTATTGCGAGCTCCACGCTTATGCTTGTTATTGCGCCCCATGGCGCCTCCTAACTATCGATTGCGAACTCCAAAGAGTCTACCCAAATGATTCGCTTTCCTGCCGTCCCCTAGGGATCAAAAAACGGGCCGCCCCATAAGAGACGACCCGTTGGAAGGGATGAATTCCAGGCATGCCTACACGCGCAGGTAGCGACGCATGGCGATGGCAGAACCAAAGAGGCCGATAATCACGCCGACCAGAATCAGCGCAGCATAGGTCACCAGGTAGTACTGCATCGGCAGGGCAAACGACATCCAGCCGATGCTCTCCTGCAAACGCGGAATCATCAGATTGCGCAGCAGCTCCAGAACGCCGATGGAAAGCAGCGAGCCCAAAATGGCCTGCAGTACGCCCTCGGTGATAAACGGGCCACGAATGAAGCCGTTGCTGGCGCCGACCAGACGCATAATCGCAATCTCACGACGACGCGCCGTAATGGACAGGCGAATCGTGTTGTTGATAAAGATGAACGCGATAAAAGTCAGCAGGCCAACGAGCACCACGGCGGCGATGCGGATGTAGTTGGTCACCTGGAACAGGCGGCTCACTTCCTCCTGGCCGTACAGCACGCTCGCGTTGACGTCGCCGTCATCCGCGATCTTCTGGAAATCGGCATCCTTCTTGAGCTTCTTTGCCGTGCTCTCGACCTTGGACGGATCGTCCATCTCAATAGCGAAGGAAGCCGGCAGCGGGTTCTGGCCATCGAGCGCGCTCATGGTGGCGTCGGCGTTGCCCGACATCTTGCTCGTATACTCGGCCAGCGCGTCGTCCTTGTCCTTATAGGTCACGGACTTGACGTTATTCCACGTCTTAAGCTCGGCCTCAAAAGCCTGAACATCAGCCTGATCGGCGTCATCGCTAATGAACGCGTTGATGACAACCTGATCCTCGACGGTGCCGATCACGGAGTTCAGCATCGCAGAGCCCATGATGAACAGGCCGATGATAAACAGCGAAAGGAAGATCGTGATGACGGCGCCGAGCGAGGTAGTCCAGTTACGGAAGAAGTGGCTGATTGCCTCTTTGAAGGAGTAGCCCACGTTAGTTGGTGCCATAGTTGCCGTAACCTCCCCTCTCCTGGTCGCGGATGACGTGGCCGCCCTCGAGGGCGATCACGCGACGGTGCATGCTATCGACCATCTCGCGGTCGTGCGTGGCGACGATCACGGTGGTGCCGGTGCGGTTAATACGCTCAAGCAGTTTCATGATGCCCAGCGAGATCGCCGGGTCGAGGTTGCCCGTGGGCTCGTCGCAGATCAGCAGCGGCGGACGGTTGACCATAGCACGGGCGACGGCAACGCGCTGCTGCTCGCCACCGGAAAGCTGGTCGGGCAGCGAGTCCATCTGATCGGCCAGACCGACCAGGCGCAGCACCTCGGGCACCTGGCTGCGAATGACGCCCTTGGGCTTGCCGATGCACTGCAGGGCAAACGCCACGTTTTCGTAGGCGGGCTTTTGCGGCAGAAGCTTAAAGTCCTGGAACACGGCGCCAATCTGGCGGCGCAGGAACGGAACCTTGCGGTTCTTGATCTTCATGAGGTCCTGACCGGCAACCAGGATGCGGCCGCTCGTCGGCTTGACGTCGCGGTTGAGCGTCGACAGCAGCGTGG
>DAWBYD010000313.1:0-3730 GCA_052278285.1 Collinsella sp.
ACCCGTGGCGGCGTTGGCATTGCCAGAGTTGACCGAAACGCCGGCAATGATGCCGTAGCCCTTGTCGGCGCCGCCCAGGTTGGCACGGCTCACCTGCACGGGCGCCGCACAAAAGCGGTTAGTCGTAAACACGCCGGCCCCGGGACAGGGTTTATCGGGCACGACGAGCGCGTAATCCAGGCGCTCGGGATTCTTGCGGAATCCGGCATGGATGCCCGCCGCCTTAAAGCCGGCCGCCGCCGTTACGCCGCCCTCTACGGCACGAATCTTGATATCAATCAGGTCGGTATTCATCGTCCCCACGACTCCTTATATCAAATAAAAAATGGGCATCGGTTGGTGCGCCACACCAGTCACAATCATGAGACCAGCTTAAAAGTGGCGCCCCACTCGATGCCCGACTACCAAATCGTTAACAATCGAATGTGCTACACCGGGCACGCCACTGTGGGCAAGCCTCGTCGCTCGTCAAAACCAAAGACGATGTTGGCGCACTGGACCGCCTGGCCTGCTGCACCCTTGCACAGATTGTCGATGGCGCCCGTAGCCACCAGAACGCCCGCGCGCTTGTTGAGCGCGAGGCCGATCTGGGCGGCGTTGGTGCCGACGACCGAAGCCGTCTTGGGCTGCTGGCCGGCATCGAGTACGCGCACGAAGGTTCGACCGGCGTAGAACTGCTTGTAATGGTCGACAACGTCCTCAAGGGTCAGCGTGTCGATAGCCTGCGGCGCGAGCGGCAGCGTCACCGTGGAGAGCAGGCCGCGCTTGAGCGGTGCCAGATGCGGGGTGAAGACGATGCGGTCGGTCAGGCCAAGAATCTGCTCGATCTCGGGCGTATGACGATGCTTGCCCACGCCATATGCCTCCAGATTCTCGTCCGCGCTGCAAAAATGCGTGCGGGCGTTACAGGACTTACCGGCACCCGTCACGCCGCTGATAGCGTCGACGATCACGGGGCCGCTCTGGGCAACCCAGCCGGCGCGCACGGCAGGCGCGGCGGCAAGGCTCGTTGCGGTGGGATAGCAACCGGCGCAGGCGACCAGTACGGGCCTGCCGTCGGCGTGGTCGGATGCAGCGGCCTCCAAATCCTGGCAGAACAGCTCGGGCAGACCAAAGGCGCGGCTCTTGAGTAGCTCGGGGCTCGTGTGCTCGGCGGCATACCAGGCCTCAAAGGTGGCCGGATCGCTCAGGCGATAGTCGGCCGAGAGATCAATGCAGGAAACTCCCGCGGCAAGCAGGGCGGGCACCTGTGCCATGGCAGCCGTGTGCGGCACAGCCAAAAAGACCGCATCGCAGTTCTTGAGCTCGGGGGCGTCATGCGTCGTGAAAACAAGATCGCTTACGCCGGTGAAGCTCGGGTACACCGCAGACAACGGCTGGCCGGCATCGGCGTTGGACGTAATGGCAGCAAGTTCAAACTCGGGATGGCCGAGGACGAGGCGAATGAGCTCGGCGCCGGCATATCCAGCCGCACCGACGATTCCAACCTTTAAAGACATATCTAACTCCTTGTCTGCAGTTTATGCACCAATGCGCATCCCGCAGCCGTCGTTATGAAGTGGGTTGAAACTTTAGCACCAAAAGATGCATATCTACGCAAATCTATTGCATATTCATGCATTGAAACAGTCCCGACACATTCGCTTGAAGGAATTGACAAATAGAGCGGGCCCCGTATTGCCCGGCGCTCCTAACGGCGTCAGGCAATACGGGGCCCGCCCATGCGAAAAACCAAGTTGTTGGGATGAGCCAGCTGGTTAGAGCTCGACCGGCACCCATTCGTCGTGATTGCAGATAAAAGCCTCGGGATCCTCGACGCTAAAGAAAACAAGCGTGGGGTCGTTAGGCCCCTCATAGTGCTCGCTCAAGCGCTCAAGATGTTTCCATCCGGCCTCGCGCATTTCGCTCGAAGCCCGGTCTTCCAGCCCCGCACGCCCACGCAGAATCAACCAACCATGGCCCGGCCACCAACTCGTGGCCTCAAAGCGCTGGTTTTGCAGAAGCTCCTGCCACACATCTTTGGTGCGCGCTGTCACAAACCACAGCTTGCCGTCCTGAATCTGCGCAAACGAGAACGGACGCACATGCGGCTGCCCGTCCACGCTCGTCGCCAGATACCACGCAGGCACCGACGTCAGATACTCCAGCACCGTATTCAATCCGTCCACGTTTCCTCCTGTCGCCTGACCAGTCTTTTTGCAATGGGTAGTCAATTTGGGAAATTAGAGCTCGAGGCGCTCTTCGCTGCCGTCGATATCGCAGAATCGCGCGGCGATGTTGCGGACCGAGAAGAATGCAAGGCGGCCGTCGTTGGCGCTATCGTGTTGCTCGCCAATGCCCACCATGTGCCTAAAGCCCGCCTGACGCACCTTGTCGCTCACGACTGCATCGTCCTCGAGCGCGGCCTCACCGGTTAACACGATCCAGCACTCCCCCGGCTTCCAGCCCGATACCTCAAACTTGGGATTCGCGCTCAACTCCGCCCACACGTCCTTGTCGCGCGACGTGCAAAACCACAGCTTGCCGTCATCGACCATGGCAAACGAAAACGGCCTCACGCGGGGCTGATGCCCGTCGCTCGCATCGGTCGTGGCAAGATACCACGCCGGAATACGCCTGAGATACGAGCAGACGCGCTCGAGCTGAGCCGTGCGATCGATGTCGGTCATAGAGACCCCTTTCTTGCGCTCGAATCGAGCTTAGAAGAGTTGAAGATTGATAACGACAACGCATGTCACCAGCAGCGCCATCGCCACCGCGGCCAGTGCATCCCCGCGGCCAAACGTAAGCGCATGCAGACGCGTGCGCCCCTGCTCGCCGTGATAACAACGCGCATCCATGGCGGCCGAAAGCGTCTCGGCATGACGGAACACGCCGGTGAACAGCGGAATCGCCACGCTGCCGAGCATGCGCACACCGCCGAGCGGACCGCCCGTCACGCGCGCGCCGCGGCTTGCCTGCGCATCGGCCGTCTGTTTCATCTCGGTGGCAAATTGCGGTATAAACCGCAGCGCGATACCCATAATCATGCCGAGCTCGTGCGCCGGAAGCCCCACGCGCGCAAATGGTGCGAGCAAACGCTCAAAACCTGCGGTGAGATCGAGCGTCGGCGTGGTGAGTGTAATGGCGCTCATGCCGGCCATCATCAGGGTCAGGCGGCACGCCGTAAACGCCGCAGAACGCAGCGAGCCCTCGCTCACCTGCAAAAAGCCGAGCTGCCACAGAATGTGCCCGCTCTGGTCGGAAAACAGGTTGAGCACCGCGACTACCGCGACGATCGCCAGCAGCGGCGCCATCGATGACAGGACGCGACGAGCCGGCACCCGGGACACGGTATAGATCAGGACAACGAAGATTGCGACCGGGACCAGTCCGCGGAAGCTACTGACCGTGAGCGTCGTGATCAGAAACACAAAGCCCAAGAGCAACTTAGTTCGCGGATCCAGGCGGTGAATTGCACTATCGCCGGGATAGTAGCTGCCAAACGAAAACGCTTCCATTAGCAGCCCTCCTCTCGCGCGACCGTCTTGGATTTAGCAATGTCCGCGACGTTAGAAGGACCGTCCGAGCGACCGATTAGCGGGTCCACCAACTCGTCTGCCAGCGACTCAACCGTATAGAGGCCGCCAAAGCGCAGTGGCACGCCTGCCTTCGCACGCGCCAGCGCCATGCGATGGGCAGCGGGACAACCCAAGCCGAATGATTTGAGATCATCAGCCTGCGCAACAAC
>DAWBYD010000314.1:0-1642 GCA_052278285.1 Collinsella sp.
GCCGGTGGGCTCGTCGGCCATGATCATGGTGGGGTCGGTGACGAGCGCGCGGGCCGCGGCAACGCGCTGCTGCTGACCGCCGGACATCTGGTAGGGATACTTGTCGAGCACCTGACTGATAGACAGACGCGCGGCCACATCCTGCACGCGGGTCGAGATCTCTGCCGAGTTTGTGCGGGCAATGGTGAGCGGCAGGGCGATGTTCTCGCGTGCCGTGAGCGTATCGAGCAGGTTGGAGTCCTGGAAGATAAAGCCGAGCTCTTCGCGGCGGAACTGCGAAAGCTTAGCCTGCTTCATGCGCGTCACGTCCTGGCCGTTGATGCGGATCGTGCCACTTGTGGCGCTATCGATGGTCGACACGCAGTTGAGCAGGGTCGACTTGCCCGAGCCCGAAGCGCCCATGATGCCAACAAATTCGCCGCGGTTGACGGTAAAGCTGACGTCGTTGAGCGCGCGGGTCACGTTGCCCAGCGCCCCATATACCTTTTCGAGATGCGCGACCTCCAGTACCGGGGTCGCCATGTGCGTGGTTTGCATACCGAGTCCTTTCTTGCAATTAGTCTACGGCATCTATAGTCGCAAGAAGACGAGTCGGCTACCATCGATATGGCTTACGCTTGTCTTACCGTTGTGTAAGGTAGGGCAGCCAGCCTGCCACGTGTTGATATTGAGAGAGGACTCCTGTTGAAGACTGTTCATGTTGCCGCTGGGATCATTCGCAAGGAAGGATCTGACGAGCTACTGGCCGTGCAGCGCGGCTATGGCGACATGCAGGGACTTTGGGAGTTCCCCGGCGGCAAGCTCATGCGCGGCGAGACGCCCGAGGACGCTGTGCGCCGCGAGCTTATGGAAGAGCTGCAGGTGAAGGTCACCAACCTGCGCGATTTCTATACCGTTGAGTACGACTACCCCGATTTTCATCTCTCCATGGAGTGCTACTACTGCTCGCTAGCCGATGAATCCGATGAACCCCAGAAGCACGACCGCCAGCTCGATATCCGCTGGATTCCGCGTACCTCGCTTGCCACGGTGGAATGGATGCCCGCCGACAAGGGACTTATCGATGCGCTGATTGAGTTGAAGGAAGATCGGCTTGAGGCTAACGCCGCCAACGACACCGAGTCCACCACAGCCGACGAGCCCGTTACTAAACCCAAGCGCAAAGCCAAGCGCCGCAGCAAACAGCGCCCCAAGCCCGGCCTGCTCGACGGCATCGACACCTCGGACCTTTCCGCCGACGAGCGTGAACTCGTGCGCCGTCGCGCCGCTATAAAAAAGTCCATGAAGGGCAACAAGCGTGCGAACACCAAACCCGAGCTGCTCGTTCGCCAGCGCCTGCGCGCCGCGGGCCTTACGGGCTATCGTTTGGAATGGAAGGTACCCGGCAAGCCCGATATCGCCTTCCCCGGACGCAAGATCGCCATCTTCGTCAACGGCTGCTTTTGGCACCGCTGCCCCAAGTGCAATCCGAGCCAGCCCAAGCGCAACGTTGAGTTTTGGGAGGCAAAGTTCCGTCGCAACGTCGAACGCGATCGCGCCGCCGTGGCAGCGCTCACTCAAATGGGCTGGACGCCCATAACCATCTGGGAATGCGAGCTCAAAAAAGACCGCATCGACACCACGATGGAAAAGGTCATCGAGC
>DAWBYD010000315.1:0-3781 GCA_052278285.1 Collinsella sp.
AACACGGCGACCGTCTCGCCAATGCGCGAACGTATGCGGCCGACGGTCTGGGCCGTAAGCGAGATCTCGGGCACGAGCACGCAGGCCGAACGGCCGGTCGCCAGCACGCGCTCAATCGCCGAGAGGTAGACCTCGGTTTTGCCGGAGCCTGTGACGCCGTCGACCAGCACCACGTCGCCATGAGCGTCCAGACGGGCGCGCTCAATCTGCGCGAGTGCCTGTTGCTGGCCGTTGGTAAGAGAGACCGGCGCCTTGCCGCTTGCCGAGGACAGCGTGGTCTGCTCGCTGCAACCGCGCCAGGCACGGCGCTCCTCCACCACCACGACGCCGCGTTTTTCGAGCGCCTTGATGGTCGCCGACATACTGTTATAGAGCAGGTTGAGGTCGCGCGTCGTGACCGGGCCGCACTGGAGCGCCTCGATGAGCTGACGCTGACGGACCGCGGTCTTTGGCGGCGTGTAGTCGAAACCCTCGGGCGTGAGCATGACCCAGCGGTTTTGGATGGGTTTAACGGCAGGGCGCTCAACGGTCCACACGCCGTCATCGCCCTTGACCACGCGCGGGCTTCCGCCCGGAGGCAAGAACAGGCGCAGGCACTCGGAAAGCGTCGCAACATACTCGCGGCTCATCCAACGTGCAATACGGGCGGACTCGGCGCCAAAGAGCGGTTTGCTGAGGATGGTCTCGATAGGCTTGATGCGCGCGGTGTCGAGGGTAATGTTGCCTTGCAAGTCGCCCAGTTCGGGCGCAATATCGACGATATAGCCTGCGGCGGCACGGTTACCAAAGTGGACCAGGACCGTGGATCCGATCTGCGCTTCGCTAGCAAGGGGTTGAGGAATGCCATAGGCAAACGGCTCGGACAGCGCACGCGTCGGGATGTCGAGAACCACGCTCGCATAGGCGGCGATGGGCTCAGGTGCGGGCTCGGGCTGCGCCGGGGCGGCGGCAGGAGCCGCGGACTTCGGAGCTTCCTCCGGTTCCGGCGAACCAAACAGCGAAAGTTGCTCGGCCATGGCCCCAGCACCTCCAATCCCATACACATACAGAAACAAGAGCCCCGCTCGGGGTGAACGGGGCTCGGATACATACGTTTGCGCAGCGATTACAGCGCCATCGTGCGGGCGCGATCGATACGCGCCAGGCAGTCGTCGCGGCCGACGAGCGCCATGGTCTCGCCCAGCGGAGGGCTCACCATGTTGCCGCAAACGGCGACGCGCACGGCCTGGAACACCACACGCTTCTTGAGGTCCATCTGCTCGGGCAGCGGCTCAAGCGCAGCGTCGATGTTAGCGGCCGTCCACTCGGTAACACCCTCAAGCGCGGCCTTGGCGGCGGCCAGAATGGCACCCATGCCCTCCTTGGCCAGGCCCTTGTTGACGGATTTCTCGTCATACTCGAGCGTCTCGGCCGTGGCAAAGATAGGGGCGGCGACGGTAACGGCGTCGGCCGGCATCTTGGTGCGCGGCTTGACAATGGCAGCGAGCGCGTCGATCCAGTCCTCGCCATACTCGACGTTACCCTCGATGAGGCCTGCCTCGTGCAGCTCGGGGACCATGATCTCGTCGGCAAACTGCGCGTCGGACATGCCGTTGATGTACTCGGCATTGACCCAGTCGAGCTTCTTGGGGTCGAAGGTCGCGGGGTTTTTGGAGATGCGGTCGAGCGAGAACTTGCTGGCCAGGACGTCGCGCGGGATGATCGTGGTCTCGCCGTCGAGCGACCAGCCGAGCAGTGCCAGATAGTTGACGAAGGCATCGGGCAGGTAACCGGCGTCGCGGTACTCCTCCACCGAGGTGGCGCCGTGACGCTTGGAGAGCTTCTTGCCGTCGGCGCCCAGGATCATAGAGATGTGGGCGAACGTGGGCACAGGCGCGCCGAGGGCCTCGTAGACCATAACCTGGCGCGGGGTATTGGAAAGGTGATCGTCGCCGCGGATGACGTGGGTGATCTTCATCATGGCGTCGTCGACGACGGTCGCGAAGTTGTACGTGGGCGTGCCGTCGGAACGGAAGATGACAAAGTCGTCGAGCTCCTTGGCATCGAAGGTCACCTCGCCGTGGACGGCGTCGTGGATGACGACGTCGCCGCGGTCCTCGGGCACCTTGATGCGCAGGACGTAGGACTCGCCGGCCTCAATGCGGCGACGGGCCTCCTCGGGATCAAGATCGCGGCAACGACGCTGATAGCCCTGGAAGGGGTCCTTGCGCTCCTGCGCGGCCTTACGGTCGGCGTCGAGCTGCTCCTTGGTGCAGAAGCAGGGATAGGCCTTGCCCTCGTCCCAAAGCTTCTGGGCAGCCTGCTTGTACAGGTCCAGGCGCTCGGTCTGGGCGTAGGGGCCATAGTCGCCGCCCACCTCGGGACCCTCGTCCCAGTCCAGGCCAAGCCAGCGCATGGCGCGCAGAATGATCTGCGTGTTCTCGTCGGTGGAGCGGGTGGGGTCGGTGTCGTCGATGCGCAGGATGAACGTGCCGCCGTTTGAGCGGGCGAAAGCCCAGTTATAGATAGCGGTGCGGGCGCCGCCAATGTGCAGCTTGCCCGTCGGTGAGGGTGCAAAGCGGACGCGAACGTCTGATGCCATGGAAATCTCCTCGATTGCAGGATGGATGTCTTACTGCACCAGTATAAAGCAACAATGCGACCTCCGCACAAAGGGCACCGACCCACTCATTGGGGACAGACTTAAATGACCAGTCATCACTCATTGGGGACAGACATAAATGACCAGTCTTTGGGGACGTTCTTAGTTTAAGGCCACTCATTTAAGCCTGTCCCCAATGACTAGGTGCGGAAAGGGTGTGAATGTTGGATTTACGCGCTATGATGTGCCCTTGCATACAGAGCCCGGCGGAATGGTAACGGTCGCCGGGACACGTTTTTGAAAGGACAATCATGTCAGAAGAACTTCGTTCCATCCCGCCCCAACAGGGGTCCTTTGTGTTTACGTCGGAGTCGGTGACCGAAGGCCATCCCGACAAGATCGCCGACCAGATCAGCGATGCCGTCCTCGACGCAATCCTCGCCAAAGAAATAGAGCTCCAGGAGCAGGGCTATATTGCGCCCAACGGCGTGCCCGCCAACGTGGAGAACGTCCGCTGCGCCTGCGAGACCCTCGTGACCACCGGCACCGTCATCGTTGCCGGCGAGATCCGCACCCAGGCCTACGTCGACGTGCAGGAAATCGCCCGCGGCGTCATCCGCCGCATCGGCTACAACCGCGCCAAGTTCGGTTTTGACTGCGACACCTGCGGCGTCATGAGCCTCATCCACGAGCAGTCCCCCGATATCGCCCAGGGCGTCGACGAGTCCTTCGAGACCCAGACCGGCGCGACCACCGACCCGATCGACCTGATTGGCGCCGGCGACCAGGGCATGATGTTTGGCTACGCCTCCAACGAGACCAAGACTTTAATGCCCATGCCGCACTACCTTGCCAGCCGCCTGGCCGAGCGCCTGGCCGCCGTGCGCCACGACGGCACCTTGCCCTACCTGCGCCCCGACGGCAAGACCCAGGTCACGGTGCGCTACGAGGACGGCAAGCCCGTCGAGGTCACGACCATCGTCATCTCCACGCAGCATGCCGCCGAGATCGAGGACATGGGCAAGATCAAGGCCGACCTCATCGAGCACGTCATCACCCCGGTCATGGCCGCTGAGAACATGCCGTGGGATAACGCGGACATCTACGTGAACCCCACCGGTCGCTTTGTCGTGGGCGGCCCCATGGGCGACACGGGCCTCACCGGCCGCAAGATCATCGTCGCCACCTACGGCGGCTACG